>DAHVAA010000002.1 GCA_027314845.1 Thermoplasmata archaeon
GCCGGCCGCAGGCTCCCAGCGGTTCGCGCCCGCGGCGAGCGCCGCACGGCCGACCGGGGTCGCCGGTCGGGCCGCGGCCGGTATGGTGCGCGCCGCCGGCAGCGCGGCGGTCCCGCTCGCCGCCCCCCTCGCGGCGGCCGAGCTGATGGGACACGCGGGGCAGCACCTGTTCCGGCATCTCGCTCGCGTCGCGCGGCCGAACCCGGGACGTACCGGCTGGCGACCGGTCCGACCCGGAGGAGAGCGATGAGATGCTCTCGGACGCTCCGACGGGATGGCCGACCGTTCCGCTGCCGGAACGGGTCGACCGCCCCCTGCGGCTCGGCCCATTCCCATCGGCGCGGGACGCGCTCAAGTTCCTCTGCTACGCCGGCGTCGGGGTCGCGCTCGTTCCGCTGGTCGACCTGCCGTTCGGTCTTGCGGTCGCTGCCGCGGGGTTCCTTGTCGCGGTCCACCACCCCGAGGGGCGGCCGTGGGACGAGCGAGCGCTGGACGTCCTGCGATGGAAGTGGCGAGCGACTTCCGGAGGGCGAATGAGGACGAGCAAACCTCGCCCTCCGCTCATCCACTCGGGCCTCGTACGACTCGGGGAGGGCGATTGGGTCGCCGTGGTCCGGACGGGGGGAGTCCCGCTCGCCTTCCTGCCCCCTTCCGAGCTGGCCCGACGTTTCGAGAGCTACCGGGACCTGCTTCGGGCCAGCGATGGCCGCCTGCTCTTCCTCGCGACGCTCAGTTCGATCCGGGCCGCGCCGTTCCTCCCCCCCGAGCCGGGGGGCGACGGACCGGACCGGGCCGCCCGTGCCGGCTACTCCGAACTGGTCGAGCTCCTCTGTCGGCGTCGGCACGGTCGGAGGATCTACCTCGTGGTCGGAGGGCGGGAGAGTGGCATGGAGGGGGTCGCTCGCTTGGAGGGACAAGTGGCCCTATTGCTCGAGCACCTCACGGCGCTCGGGCTCGCGCCGGTCCGGCTGAAGGACCGCGCGCTCCTCGAAGCGGCCCGCCGGCTCGACTGGCCGGTGGAGGGAGTGGGCGAATGATCGGGGGGAGCCGGCCCTTCCCGCGGACCGAGCTCGACGTCTTCTCCGCCGCCCTCGGCTGCGGCCTTGTCGCGGCGGCCCTCTCGCTCGTCGCGCCGGAACTCACAGCGCTCGCCGGGACGCTCGCGGCGCTCACGTTCGCCGGATGGTGCGCGCGCATCGCGCCGGTCCGGCCGATCGCGAGGGTGCTCGGGCGGCTCCGGCCGCTCCTCGCGCTGAGCGTCGCGGGAATGGGGGCGATCCTCTACGGTTTCCCCGGCCCGATCGCGGCGTTCCGCGGGATCGTGGTGGTCGTCGCGCTCGTTCCCCTCTGGTGGTTCGGTCGCCCGCCGGCTGCCCCGTACGCGCTCAAGGGGGTGGCGGGGTGACGGCACCGGGCCCCTCGACGGTGGAAGGCACGACCTGGATGCGGGTCGGCCGCCGCTACCGGGCACCGCTCCTAGTCCGGGCCTTTCCGCCGGAGGTCCCGTTCGGGTTTCTCGGGCGAGTCTTGCCGACGACGGACGAGCTGGAGCTCCTGGTCGAGGCGCACCGCCTCCCCGACGAACGGGCGCTCGAGATCCTCCGCAACGCGCGGTCGGTGGCCGAGGCGGAGCTCCAGTCCGGTTCGAACGGAGGTGCGACGACCGAGCTCGAGCTCGAGCGCGACTCCGCCGAGGAGCTCGCTCGGTCGGTCGCCCGCAGGGCCCAGGAGCTCTGGAAGGTCGGGGTGCGATTCACGGCCTTCGGTTCGTCGCGTCCCCGCGCCGAGGCCGGCCGCGCCCGGCTCGCGGAGCGGCTGGCGACGTTCGGGTTCCGCTCTCGGACGCCCCGCTATGAGGTGCGCGAGGCGGTCGCTGCGCCGAACCTCGACCCGGGGACTCCGCGGCCCTCGGGATACTGGCAGACGCTCCCGACCGACGGGGTCGCGGCGCTCTTCCCGTTCGCCGACGAGACCCTCCTCGAGCCTCGTGGTACGCTGGTCGGGCTGGCGCTCTCGGACGCGAGCCCGGTCTTCCTCGACCGGTTCGCGCACGCAAGCCACTCCTGGGCGGTCTTCGGGGCGACGGGGTCGGGGAAGACGTTCGCCGCGGCCCTCCTCGCGCTGCGAGGGCGTTGGGTGCGGCCCGACATGGACCTGATCGTCCTCGACCCCCTCGGCGAGTACGGCGAGTTCGTCCGGGCGCTCGGCGGTTCGGTCGTCCGGCTCGCGGACCCCGCGCAGGGCCGGCTCAACCCCCTCGACCCGGTCACGACGGCCGGAGACCGGCGAGAGAAGGCTTCCCGGGTGGGGACGATGCTCCGCGCGCTCTATCCAAGCCTCAAGGACGAGGAGGCGGCGACCCTGGACGCGGTGGTGCATGGGCTCTACGATTCCGGCCCCGAGGTCCCGACGTTCGAGGACCTCGTGCGGGAGGTCGCGGCTCGGAGACGGCCCGGCGATGAGCGCCTGTCGGCGCTGCTCGACGTCTTCCGCACCGGTTCGCTCCGTAGCCTCTCGGGCCCAACGAGCCTCCGCCTCGACGCCAGCCCGATCTCGGTCGACTTCCGGGGCGTCGCGGAGGACCAGCTTCCTTTCCACCTCACCTACATCCTCGACTGGGCCTACGGCCGGCTTCGGAGCGCCCGCGGGCCGAAGCTCCTGCTGCTCGACGAAGCGCACCTCCTCGCGCGTCACGGGGCGACCGCAGAGTTCCTCGACCGGGTCGTCCGGCACGTCCGCCATTTCGCGGGCGGCCTCCTCCTCGTCAGCCAGAACCCGGACGACTTTCTCGGGACCGCCAGTGGGCGGTCGCTGCTCCGCAACCTCTACGCCACCGCCTTTCTCCGCCTCGGCGAGGTCTCCCCAGCGACCCGGGAATTTTTCGGCCTGACCCCGGCGGAGTCCGAGTGGCTCCCGAAGGCCCGGCTCCCCCGGGAGGCCGGCTACTCGGAGTCGCTCTGGCGGGTCGGAGCGCTCCACCTCCCTCTCGCGATCGTCGCGTCGACACCAGAATTCGAGTTCCTGACGGAGACCCTGAGCCGCCCCCCCTCGACCGAGTAGCGGCCGACTGCGCGTCGAAGGGGAGGTTTATACGGCCGGCCGGCCCGGAGAAAACTCGTGGGCGATGACGCCACGATCGCCGGCCCGGCGCGCCGTCGGGCCAGCTGGAGCTTGAAGTCGATCGTCGAGGATGTTGCGGGTCGTCCGATCGGCGAGCTCCAGGACCCTGGCCGGCCGGTCCATCCGTACCTCCGGGGGAAGGTCCCCGCCCCGTCCCCCTCGCCCGAAGCTCCATCCCCCGACGATTCCCCCTACGACCCGGTCGCGACGCTGTACCCCCCACTGGTCGGGCCGCTCGGTCGGGAGTTCCATGGAGCCGAGCACGAGCACCACTCCGAGACCCTCGCTCGCCATCGGCCGCTCACCGACGCGGACGGCCGACCGCTGCGTCCTCCCGGGCCGTCCCACCGGCCCGAGCGGCTCTACCTGCACTACCTCCTGCTGCACATGGACCGGCTCAGCGACTCCGCGCTCCGGTACCTGCGACTCGCCGTCGAGGAGGAGGTCGCGCACCGCGCGGCTCCCCCGCCCGCCCCCGACCCCGCCCCGGAGGCGGTGCGCATCCCTGAACCGTCGCCGACGCCGTGAGGTCGCGGTAAACTTCGGGATCCCACTCGACCCCGATCGCGTTGCGGCCCCAGCGCGCCGCCGACCAGAGCGTGGTACCGGTTCCCGCGAACGGGTCGAGGACCGTGTCCCCGACCACCGAGAACATCCGGACCAACCGGTCGGCGACCTCGGTCGGGAACGCCCCGGTCCGGCGTCCCGTGGCGCGTTGCGGCGCCCCACGGATGTCGGACCAGACTTGGCTGAACCAGCGGTCCCGGTCCGCCCGCGGATAGCGGCTCTCGTTCCGCGCGGGGTCGTGCGGTGGGAAACGCCGCAGCGCCCCCTTGCGGAAGAGCAGGATGAACTCGCAGTCGAGCGTGACGTAGGCGTTGGGCGGAAGGAACCCCGAGCCGAGGAACGCGTTCGGCTTGTTCGTCGGCTTCTTCCATAAGAGGTAGGGAAGGGGCGCGAAGCCGGCCCGCGTCCCGGCGAGGAGCGTCTCCGCGTGGTTCGGCCAGAGCCGGAATCCCTCCGGCCCGGAACGAAGAGCATCTCCGATGTTGATCGCGAGGATCCCGCCCGAGACGAGGAGGCGGTAGCATTCCTTCCAGGCGTCGGCGAGCACTCCGAGCATCTCCTCCGGCTCGGCCGCGCCGAGGGACCGGAAGAGCGCGTCCCACTGGGGGATCATCGGGTACGGCGGAGAGGTCACGACCAGGTGGACGGACCCGTCCGACAGTTCACCGAGCCGCCGAGCGTCGCCGTGGATCAGACGAACCCAACCGGCGGTGGGCGTCGGCACGAACCCGCGGGACCCCCGGGACGGTTAAGAGCGGTCGGTCCCCTCCGACCGACCATGCGGCTCGACCGGCCCGTCCTCCAGGTCGCGCTCGACTTCGAGAACCTTTCCCGGGCGCTCACGGCCGCGCGCGAGGCGGTGGAAGGGGGAGCGGACTGGGTCGAAGCCGGGACCCCGCTCATCAAGAGCGAGGGGCTCGACGCGGTCCGGGAGCTCAAGAAGGCATTCCCCGACCGTCGGGTCGTCGCCGACATGAAGGTGATGGACACCGGCGCCTTCGAGGTCGAGATCGCGGCGAAAGCCGGCGCCGACCTCGTCACGGTGCTCGGCGCCGCGGACGACGACACGATCGCGGAGGCCGTCCGTGGTGGGGAGCTCTACGGCGCCGAGGTCGTGGTCGACCTCCTGGGCGTCACCGACCCGGTCGCCCGCGCGAAGCGCGCGGCCGAGCTGGGCGCAGCGGCGGTCTGCTGGCACGTCGGGATCGATATGCAGATGGCCGCGAAGACGCCGTTCGCCGCCCTCGGCGAGCTCGCGAAAGGTTCTCCCATCCCGGTCGCGGTCGCGGGCGGGCTCAACAGCGAGACGGTGGCCCAGGCGGTGCGGGCGGGGGCTCAGATCCTGATCGTGGGCGGGGCGATCACGAAGAGCCCCGACATCGTCGGGGCGACCCGCGGCATCCGTCAGGCCATCGCGACCCAGAAGGAGGTCGCGACCGAACTGTTCCGGCGGTACGCGGGCGAGGAGGTCCGGGCGGCGTTCCTCAAGGTCTCGAGCCCGAACGTGACCGACGCGATGCAGCGCCAGGGTTCGATGCACGACATCCACCCGCGCCTGAAGGACCGCGCGGTCCGCATCGCGGGGCCGGCGGTCACGGTCGTGACGCGCGACGGCGACTGGGCGAAGCCGGTGGAAGCGATCGACCGGGCCGGACCGGGCGATGTGATCGTCGTCGATGCGGGCGGTGGCCACACCGCGATCTGGGGCGAGCTCGCGAGGTGGAGCGCCCACGGCCGGAAGGTCGCCGGCGTCGTGGTGGACGGCGCGGTCCGTGACCTGGACGCGATCCGCGACCGCGGAGGTCCGGCGTTCAGCCGGTCCGTGAGCCCGAACGCCGGTGAGCCGAAGGGGCACGGGGAGATCGGGGTCGAGGTGACGGTCGGGGGTCATCGAGTGCGCCCCGGCGACTGGATCATCGGCGACACGAGCGGGGTCGTGGTCGTCCCGCGCGAGCGCGCGGCCGAGATCGCGAACCGGGCGCTCGACGTGCTGGAGCACGAGAACCGTGTCCGCGAGGAGATCCAGCGCGGTTCGACCTTGAGCGCGGTCCAGAAACTGGAGCGCTGGGAACGGGTGGGCTGACCGTTCAATCCGCCGACTCACCGACCGCTGGTGGAAGCACCGCCAGGACTCGGGCCCGTGCGGCCGCGTCCGCGCTCGCGCTCGACCACCAGAGGGCCTGTTGACGGTTGGGTCCCCTCCAGATGTGGTCCCAGGGAAGACCGAACGAGACCTCCCACAGCACGAGAGGTCCCGGCTCGGCCATGGGCAGCGTAAGCCGCACCCGGCCCTCGAGCGCGTCCGTGAGCCGCGCCAGGGAGAGGCGGCCCGCGTCGACCGCGCGGAGCGCGCCCACGATCTTTCGCACCATTCCCCAGACGAAGGAGGGAGCTCGGACCACGACCGTCCGTGCGTCCTGCTCGATCCGGACCGATTCGACCTCCCGCCAGGTAGGGGTCGTGGACGGCAGCTGCCTCCCGAGCGAGCGTACGTCGACCCGGCCGGTGAGGCGGCTCGCGGCCTCGGCGACCCGCCCGGGGACTCGGAACGGGACGCCCGCGTAGTAGCGATACTCCCGCATGAGCGCGTGTCGGACCCGGAACTCCATCGGCACGACACGTGCCCCGGTGAAGAATATCCGGGGCGAGGTCCCATTGAGCGCGCGGAGGAGGGCGGCCCCGGAAAGCGCCGAGTCCAGCACGAGGGCGTTGGCGACCGCGCTCACGCCCCGGTCAGTGCGGCTCGCCACGTCGAGCGACCCCCGGGAGTCCACCAACCCGTGTCGGAGGAGGTAAGCTCGGGCCGTCCCCTCGATCGTGGTCCGGCCGGGCTGTCGGGCCCAACCGTCGAAGGCCGAGCCGTCGTAGCCGAACCGGACGAGCCAGCGCGTCGTGCCGATAGAGAAACTCCTCGAACCTAAGGGTCTCCGCCCTCGGTCGGCGCCCGGGAGATACCATTGAGACTCTGTCGCAAATATCTACCTATTGTCTTCTATACATTCTAAAGTGACTTTCTATATATCCCATCCCCGGGTCGTGCCGACCGATGAAGGTCGTCGCCGGGCCGAACACCGCCGGGGTTGCCCCGGCGTCCCACGCGGTGGGGGTCCCCCAAGGGGAGGAGCGCCCGAATCCGGGCGCGGCGGAGGCCGCGGCGGCCCGTCGGCGGAAGGACCCTCGGGACCGGCGCGACGGAGCCCGAGGCGGCCGTGGAACGAACTCGCGCACGGGAGGAAAACAAGACCATGAGTAGCCCAGCAACGAGCACGCCATCGACGAACGACAGCCTGACGGGACCGGTCGCGCGTGGGTCCCGACGGCGCGGGATGTCCACCGGGATCGCGGTCGTCCTCCTCCTCGTCGGGATCGCCGCCGGTTACGGCATCGGCAAGTACTACGGCGGGTCCTCGGGGACCTCGCCCAGCGCGGGCGGATGCACGCAGACCATCACCGAGACCGGCTCGAGCCTGATCTACCCGTACCTGCAGATCCTGTCGCCGAACTACACCGCCCAGTGGCCGGGGATTTGCCTCTCGCCGGCATCGACCGGAAGCGGAACCGGGATCAGTTCGGCCGAGTCGGGAGTGGTCGACATCGGGGGAACGGACGCCTATCTGCTCCCCGCGACGGCGGCCCAGTACAACCTGATCAACGTGCCGATCGCGATCTCCGCGCAGCTCGCGGTCTACAACATCCCCGGCATCACCACGCACCTCAACCTGAACGGGACGATCCTCGCCATGATCTATCAGGGTGCGATCACGACGTGGAACAACCCGCTGATCCAGGCGGCGAACCCCGGCGTGAGCCTGCCCTCGAACACGATCGTTCCGATCCACCGTTCGGACGGCAGCGGCGACACGTTCATGTGGTCGTCGTTCTGCTTCATGTCCTGGTCGGGCTGGAAGCAGAGTTGGGGGACCACGATCTCTTGGCCGGTCGGACCCGGTGCGACGGGGAACGCGGGAATGGTAACGACGCTCTCGAGCACCCAGTACGGGATCGCCTACGTCGGGATCAGCTACCTCTCGGAGATCAAGGCGAACTCGGCGCTCCAGTACGCAGCGCTCGGGGACCAGAACGCGAACGTCAACGGTACCGTGAGCGCTAGCGGCACGGGCCAGGCGAACTACATCATGCCGACGCCTCAGAACATCAGCCAGGACGCCAACCTGGGCCTGCAGAACCTGCAGCCGCCGAGCGTCGCGGTCACGCTGATCCTGGGCGGATTGCCCGGCGCGGTCGTCACCTCCGCCGCCCTCGGCCAGGGCGGCACGCTCGCGTCGTCGGCGTTCCCGACACCGTACCCGGACACGAACCTAGAGTACACGTTGATCTCGACTCACGCGAAGAGCCCGTCCCACCAGAAGTGGGTCGTGAACTTCCTAGAGTGGGCGCTCACGTACGGTGGGACGTACGCCTCCGGGGCGAACTTCCTGCCGCTGACCGCTGAGGTCATCGGATACGACATGCTGGCGCTCAACGCCGTCGCGGTGAGCAGCTAGGGGTCCTCGAGGTAGTCGTGGAAGGCTCCGAAGACCAACCCGTTCCGGAGGTCGCGGGCGGATTGCCCGCTCCCCCTCCTACTTCTGCGTCGACGCGTGCCGGCTCGTCGATCGCGGCGTGGATCGGCAGCCCCGTGGCGCTCATCCCGCTCATCCTCGTCGGCGCGGTCGTCGTCGTTCTGCTCTTCGCGAGCGGCCTCCGGCTCTTCACCGCCTGGGCCCTTCCCTACAACTTCGGACCGTCGTTCTGGGGTACCTACTACAATTTCCTTCCGGGAGACCCGAACGGGTCCAGCTGGGGGATCGGAACGTTCGTGGTCGGCACCGCGATCACCGCGGGGCTGGCGCTCGCGTTGGCGACCCTCCTCAGCCTCGCTCTGTCGATTTCGATCGTCGTCTACCTGCCCTCGCTGCCGAGCCGAGTGCTGACGATCCTGACGAACCTGTTGGCCGGGATCCCGAGCGTCGTCTACGGGATCTGGGGATTCGTGGTCCTGGCACCGTACTTCAGTCTCAGCTTGGAGCCCTCGTTGCGCGACGTGATCGGATGGATTCCGGGGTTCGGCGGACCGGCTTCCCAGATCGGGCCGAACGGGCTCCTGCTCTCCATCTTTGTTCTCACCATCATGATCATCCCGCTGACCACCGCCCTCATGCGAGACGCGCTGCGCAGCGTGCCGCACGACCTCGTGGAGGCCGGTCTCGCGCTCGGAGCGACCCGGTGGGAGGTGATCCGGCGGGTCCGGATGCGCACGGCCCGTCTCGGCATCGGGAGCGCCATCCTCCTTGGCTTCGGACGTGCGGTGGGCGAGAGCGTGGCGGTCGCGATGATCATCGGCGCGGTCCCGAGGCTGCCGCTCAGCCTCTACTCCGCTTCGACGACCCAGGCGTCGTTCATCTTCTACCAGCTCGACAGCGCGTTCACCTACCCCTTCCTCCTGACCTTCCTCGTCGAGATCGCGCTCGTCCTTTTGCTCATCACGCTCATCGTGAACGTAGTGGCCCAGCGACTGACCAAGGTCGAGATCGCCACCGCCACGACCGTCGGCGCAGGAGGGACACCGCCCCGATGACCGCGGCCGGGCTCACCGCGTCGGCGCGGCCGGAACTTGGCACCGACTTGCTCCACAGCGCCGGTCGGATGCGCCGCCGATTGCTGTTCGACCGCGCGATCGGCTGGGCGCTCCTCGCGGCGTTCTTGGTCGTGCTGTTCCCCCTCGGGGACATGCTTTACTGGATCCTTTCGAACGCCCTGCCGACCCTCTCCTGGTCGACCCTTACGCAGAACCAGGTCGGGACCGGTGGGGGCCTCTACCCGATGATCCAGGGGACGTTCGTCATCATCGGGATCGCGACCGCGATCTCCACGGCCTTCGGGCTCGCGGCCGGCTTCTACACGAGCGAGTACGCCCCGCCATCGGTCGCCCGGGTCGCTCGCATCGCCGGGAACCTTCTCGCCGGGATCCCGGCGATCGTGCTGGCGTACTTCGGCTATTTCCTGCTCGTGATCTACGCGGGCTGGGGGTTCACGGCGCTGGGCGCGGCGATCACGCTCGGGATCTTCATGACGCCGTACATCTACCGAGCGACCGATGTCGCCCTGACGACCGTGCCCCCCTCGCAGCGGGAGGCCGCCCTCGCGCTGGGCGCGAGCCGTCATCACTACCTGCTCCGCATCGCTTTCCCCATCGCGCTCCCGACGATCCTGACCGGGATCTTCTTCGCCATGGCGATCGGGATCGGAGACGCAGCCCCGGTCCTCTACACCGCGGACTTCAACTCGACGCCCATCACCAACCTCATGCAACCGACCGGGTCCCTGGCCGTCGCGGTCTGGCAGTTCTACGACTTCCCGTCGACCTACGGCCATTTCCTCGCCCTCGCCTTCCAGGCGGCGTTCCTCCTGATCGTCATTGTCTTGGGGCTCAACATCATCGTGCAGCTGCTCTCCGACCGATACCGCCGGCGGCTTAGGGGTCTGTACCAATGATCGCAGGGAGTTCCAGCGAGGAGACGGTGCTGTCCGTCGAACACCTCAGCGTCCGGGCACCGAGCCGGACCATCCTCTCGGACATCTCGATCGACTTTGCGGACCGGGACGTCACGGGGATCATCGGACCGTCGGGCTGTGGCAAGACGACGTTCATCCGGACGCTCAACCGAATGATCGACACGAGCCCCGGGCTGACCGTGACCGGCAAGGTCCGCTACCGCGGCCAGGACATCTACGCGCGCGGCGTGAATCCCGTGCTGGTCCGTCAGCGGATCGGCATGGTCTTCCAGCGACCGACCGTCTTTCCCATGTCCATCTATGAGAACGTCGCGTTCGGGCTCCGCCTCCTTCGCACGGACGAGGACCGGGTGGAGGAGCTCGTGCATCGCTCGCTCACCCGAGCCGGTCTCTGGAACGAGGTCGGCTCGAACCTCGATCAGCCGGCCCTCGAGCTCTCCGGTGGCCAGCAGCAGCGACTGTGCATCGCGCGGGCGCTCGCGATCGAGCCCCGGGTGCTGCTGTTCGACGAGCCGACCTCGAGCCTCGACCCGATCGCCGCACAGAAGGTCGAGGCGCTTTTCACCGAGCTCCGGGCGGACTACTCCGTGATCATCGTCACGCACAACCTGCAGCAAGCGGCTCGGGTCGCGAGCCGCACCGCCTTCCTTTACCAGGGCCAGTTGATCGAATCCGGTACGACCGGCGACCTGTTCGAGCGGCCCCGGGAACGGTTGACTCAGGAGTACATCACCGGGAGGTTCGGATGAGCGAAGACCCGCCCCCAACGAGCGAGACCCCGCGACGCACCGAAGTCGACCTCGACCGGCTGAAAGCCCGTGCCGTGGAGATGGGCGAGTGGGCGCTCACGATGGTCCACGACGGCTGGCAGGCGTTCCGCACCGGCGACCTCGAGCTCGCGCAGAAGGTGCTCGACCGCGACACCGCGCTCGACCGGTACGACCAGGAGGTCGAGCATGAGGTCATCGGCTTCCTCGTCATCCGCCAACCGGCCGGCCCCGACCTCCGCTGCGCGGCGGCGTTGCTCAAGATCACGACCCACCTCGACCGGATCGGGCGGCTGGGTTTCGACATGGCCCGTAGCGCGATCCCCCTCGAGGCCCACGACGCGCCCCAGGTCCTCGAGGTCCTCGACGCGATGGACCGGGCGGTCGAGCCGATGGTCCGCCTCTCGCTCGAGGCGCTCAAAGAAGGCAACGCGGAGAAGGCGAAATTGCTCTTTACCCAGGACGACGAGGTCGACCGGATGCACCGGCAGGCGACCCGGCTCGTCGTCCGCGAGCTCGTCAACGACCCGCTGTCCGCCCCCCGGCTCTCCGGGGAGCTCTTGGTCGCCCGCCACTTCGAGCGGGTCGCGGACAACGCCTGCAAGATCGCCGAGCGGACGATCTACTCCGCGACGGGGCAGCGTCGGGCCGAGTACCTCCCCCGGCACCCCTACCGACCGTATGCCCTCGAGCGCTCGGGGCAATAGGGGCTCCGCGACCAGAACATTTCAAACCCCCGGGCGTCTCCCGGGAGGACCCGGGACGCTCCCGTAGTCTAGTCCGGTCAAGGATTCGTGGCCTTCGACCACGTAACGCGGGTTCGAATCCCGCCGGGAGCATCCCGAACCGCGATGGTTCCCCGCAGGTCGGAGAGCTCGGGCCCTCTCTTCGGGGTCGGTCGCCGTCGTCAATCCGGCCTTACCTCCTCCCTTAAAGGTCGGTGCGCCAGCGGGGGCCCATGCCTCGCTCGAGCGCGATCCCACGGGAACTACCCCTCTCCCGCCTGCGTTCGACGTGGAAGAAAGACCCGGAGGGGGTCGCGATAGACCTCCTTCGCCTCGGGCTCGGGGCCGTCTGGGCGATCAACCTATTGTTCATCGTGGCGCCGACCAACGAGTACTTCTCGACCTTCCAGGGCGTGGCGAGCGGGTTCGCGTCCTCGTCGCTGGGGGGTCCCGGGATCGCGAACCTCGTCGCTTCGAACGCGACGTTCTTCGCCTGGGCGATCGCCGTGCTGACCGGCTACCTCGCTGTGGCGTTCCTCGCCGGGATAACGACCCGGCTGGCTTGCCTTGTCGGAGGCGTCGCCTCGCTCGCGTTCCTCCTGACCCAGTTCACGACCACCTTCGTGCTGACCGGAGGCGGAACCGATGTCGGTCCGCACCCGCTCTACCTACTGATCTACTTCATCCTGTTCAGCGGCGGGGCGGGCCGGTATCTTTCGTTCGACGGGTGGGTCTGGCGCAGCGGTCGGGCCAGATTGCCCGCACTCGCCCGCCGGCTCTGCGCGCCGCAACCTCAGCCGTAAGCGGAAGGGGTCCAGCAGCCCGCCCTTCTCCGGTCGACGGGTCGATCAGCTCTCGGCGAACGCGTAGACCTGACTGCCGGCCCCCACGAAGAGGCGCCCTGGGGCCGCGGCGGGACTCGCGAAATGGTCGACCGAGCCGAGCGGGAACGCGAAGAGCACGGCTCCGTCGGTGAGGTTGAACCCGAGGAGCTCCGACGTCGACACGTTCACCGCCCAGACGACGTTCCCCGTCACGATCGGGGAGCCGGCATCGAATCCCGAAGCGCTCCAGTCGACGGAGAAGTTCGACACGCCTACCGTGAGGGCGACCAGCCCGTCCGCACACGGCACAAGGACCAGCTGTCCCACGTGGGCCGTGCCTCCGTAACCCCCACCGCAGATGCTCGCGTTGAACAGGTCCCCGCCGATCCCCCCGAGGTGGGTCGCGGAGAGCACGTATCCCACACCCTGCTTGCCGACCTCGAAGACCGCCCCGTTCGGGAGCAAGGTGGGCGCGACCGAGCCGAGGTCCGTGTCGCCGCTGTTGAGGGTGGCCCAGTTCGTGGGGGCGAAGTAGCCGAGCACCGAGAGCGACGGCGAGAGCTCGATGACGCTGTTGCCGTAATCGAACGTGGTGGTCGAGTCTCCGTTCCCCGTCGCGACGTAGAGGTTGCCGTCCGGCGCGACCGTTATCCCGGCGGGGCTCCAGATCCCGCCCTCACGGTTCGTCGGCACCTGGTAGGAGAGGAGACCGGGGGTGCCATCGGTGCGGACCCCGACGACCCAACCGTGGTACGGTCCGCAGTCGCCCCAGAGCCCACCGTAGGGGATGTAGACGACCCCGTTCGCGAGCGCGAGCGCGCCCCGCTGTTGCTCGACCGTCGGCGTGGCGTTCGCGGGGTCGACCACGACCTGCGAGCGCACGGAACCGTTCGCGGTATCCAGCCCGAAAAGGACGTGCTCGGCCGGCATCAGGAACGCGACCACGTAGAGCGTCCCGGAGGCGACGTCGATCACCGGTGTTCCGGTGATGCCGCTCGGGTCGATGTCCCCGCAGGGCAGGGAGGACAGTGGCACGGGAGTGCCGAGGTGGGTTCGCCAGAGCTCGGTCCCGCTCGTGGCGTTTAACGCGTAGACGGAATCGTTCTCCGTCGCCACGTACACCGAGTCTCCGCAGACGAGCGGCTCCGCGTAGACCTGACCATCGACCCCGGAGGGCTGGCTCCAAGCAGGTCGGACCGCCCCGACCGGCGGGCTCGGCTCGACCCCGGCTCGCGCCGAGTCCTGGTGGTAGGTCGTCCAGTTGCCCGCGGTCGAGTTCCCGAGGGAGGAGGGGCACGTCGCGGCGCCGGGCGGAGTGAGATGGGGCGAGTTCGAAGACGAGCCGCTGAGCAGCAGATACGACAGCCCACCGACAAGCAGCAACGCGAGCGTGACGGCGACGATGAGGGTCACCGTCGTGGAACGCCGCATGCGCTGGCACCCGGACGCGCTCCGAAGGATTAGACTTGACCCACGGAGCTCCCCGCCGGCTTCGACAGAGCTCGGGCGGTGCGAGAAGGCTCGGCATCGTGCAAAACGGCGCGAATCGATATGTCCTCCCCGAATCCTAGGCCGGCCGACCATGGCGGTCGCCGCGGTCCAGGCCCCCGATGCCCGTTCCTCGCCCTCTCGCCCTGGGTGGACGGTCGCCGGGATCGGATCGCTCGCGGCCACCGGAGCCTTGGTGCTCGGGGCCGTGGCGACCCGCCTCTTCGAGCTCGCGCGTCGAGCTTCCTCCCGGGTCTACGCATCGATCGGCGTTGCGGCCCTGCTCGTGAGCTCGCTTATGTTCGGCGCTTTCGCACTTGCGGTGGGCGGTTGATCCGCGGGGAAGCGACCGGGCAACCGACCCGCGCGCGGCTCCGTTCGGCGCCGCCGCGGTCTCGTCGAAAGGGTAGCGGGCCGCTATCCCCTCGGCCCTCGGTCGACTTCTACCCGGCCGGGGTGTGATGGGGGCGGAGGGGGTGGGCGAGTGAGAGCCCGGTCCGGTCCCGAGCGGGTCCTCGTCGAGCACGACGGGCTTCGCCTGCTTCGATTGCGGTCGAGGGACCTCGGCGACCTCGCGCGCTGGCTTTCCGACCCGCGGGTCCTCCAGTTCTACCACGGTCGCGATCGCCCGATGAACGTCGACCAGGTCCGCAGGAAGTACCTTCACTCCCGGCAGGACCCGGCCTCGGGGCGGTTCTTCGGCTACCAGGCGTGCCTCGTTGAGCTCGAGCGTCGCCCGGTCGGGTTCGCCCAGTTCTACCGCTTGCCGCTCGGGGAGTCCACCCAATGGCGGTATCCCCCGAAGGACCGCTCGTTCGCGTTCGACCTCTTCATCGGCGAGACTGAGCTCTGGGGCCAGGGTCTGGGGAGCCGGCTGGTCGAGCTGCTTCGGGACTACCTCCTCCGAGAGCGGAAGGGCCGCCGGATCGTGCTCGATCCGCGCGTCGACAACGAGCGCGCGGTCCACCTCTACGAGAAGGCGGGGTTTCGCCGTCGCCGCCGTCTTCCGGCCCGGGAGGTCCACGAAGGGAAAGCTTGTGACTGTTGGCTGATGGAGTTTCCGTGAGATGTCCGGAGCGGCCAGCGACTCGCCATCGGTGCCGGCCACGCCATCGCGTCCCGCGCCGGGGGTCGCGCACCCTTCCCCTCTCTCCGTCCGATGGGTCCACGGTTCCGCATCCTCCCGACACCGCACGGACCCTCCCTTGCAGGTCTACCGCCACGACGACCGCACGTTCGTCCTGCGGGAGAGCAAGGACGTCTCCTTCGAGGCACCGTTCCTCTATCTGTTCCTGGGCGACGAACGCGCGCTGCTCCTCGATACCGGGGCGACCTCGGATCCCGGACGATTCCCGCTCCGCACCACCGTCGATCGGCTCTTGAACGAAGCGACCACTTCGTCCGTCCCCGGGGGGCTCGAGCTACTGGTCGCCCACAGTCACGGCCATGGCGACCATGTCGCCGGCGACGCCCAGTTCGCCGGACGCCCCCGGACCCAGGTCGTGGGCCGGGACGCGGCGTCGGTGCAGCAGTTCTTTGGGTTCGCCCGGTGGCCCGAGGAGGTCCGCGAGGTCGACCTGGGCGGACGGACCCTTCAGATGTTCGGCATCCCGGGCCACCACGCCGCGTCGCTCGCGGTCTATGATCCCGAGACGCATTGGCTCCTCACCGGGGATACCGTGTACCCCGGCCGCCTGTACGTCCGGGAGATGACCGCGTTCCGGTCGAGCCTCGACCGGCTCGTGGACTTCACGGCTACCCGGCCGGTCTCCCACGTATTGGGCTGTCACATCGAGATGACACGGACCCCGAGGCGGGACTACCCGCTCGGATGCCTCTACCAGCCGAACGAGCCTCCGCTCGAAATGTCGGTCGGTCAGTTGCTCCGGGTGCGCGACGCGGCGCGGGCGGTCTCGGACCGCCCCGGAGCGTACTGGTACGAGGACTTCGCGATCTTCCACGGTCCCTGCCGGGCCGCGGTGACGGTGGAGCTCCTGCGCGGGCTCGGCGCCAACCTCCGCCACCGGCTCCTGGGCAGCTAAGCGACCGGGCGCGCCGACCCGGAAGGGAGCTCTCGCCAACCCTCTCACTCGTCCGACTGGGTCTGGTAGAGCTCGGTCGCCCGGCCGGGCGCTTCGCCGCCATCGTACTCGGCGCGAGGCCATGCACCGGTCGCCCGAGCTCCGAGCGCGATCGCCCGACGGGAGAGCTGGGAGATCCAGGGAGCACGCGGTACGTCGTCGACCGGGACCTCCTTCACCTCGGCGATCTCGGGGGGCCGGGCCGCGAGAGTGCCGGCTCGCCGCTCGACCTGGAAGGCGAAGTAGACATCACTCTCCGCCTCGCCGATGACCTTATGCCGGGCGAGCAAGAGCTCCCCGACCTCCACGGTGAGACCGGTCTCCTCCTCGAACTCCCGGACCAGCGCCGCGGTGAGGCTTTCACCGGGGTCCACGTAGCCGCTGGGGATCGTGAACCGGGCCCGGTAGACGGCGCGGTTGACGAGGGCACGCCCACCCAGGATCAGCACCCCCCCGACCCCCACGCGGGTGTGGGGAGGCGGAAGCGGCGGGATCCCGGTGGCGGCCATGATGCACGAGGTCGAGGAGTCCCACCCTCATACCCCTGACCGGCCGGTGGGCCAGGTTCCCGGGGCACGGCCTAGCTCGGGAAGGAAAGCCGTCATCATTGGCGTAGCATGCTAGGTCGTAACACGGTCAAAAGGTCACAGGTGGTTGGGGGGGTCATTCCAGGGAGAGGGGGTTACTTCCCCTTCCTCGGGGGCTCTCCCGTTAAATAGGCGACCCGGGCTCGATGGGGTGGTAGCCATGACCGAGGAGGGAGAGCATGCTGACCGATCAGATCGGCCGAGCCCGCCACGCTGCGGACTCTCTCCTCGGGGGGCCCAGCGTTAGGGAGTTCGCTTTTTGCGAGTTCCCGCGCGAGGACCTCGCCTGGGTCGCCGCCCAGACCCGGCGGCCGCACACCCCGAAAGCGGTGCACGGTCGCTCGGCCTGGGGGCGGCTGCGGCGGGCGTTCGGAACCCCCGAGGAGCCAGAGTCGGAGACGGAGGCGATCACCGACCCAGCTCCCGCTTAGGCGGGAACCCTGCGGTGCCCAGACACCCCTCTAGGGTGGGCGGCTGGGCGAACCTTTTCCTACGGGACGATCCGGGAGCGGGCCGTTCGACCTACCGCTAAAGCGAGTTCGCTCAGACCGACTCTTCGATCTCCCCCGCCTGGGGGGTTCCGGCAAGGCGTTCGGCCACCGTGCCGAGGATCTCGAGGTGGCGGTCGACGTCCGCGTCCGTGTGCTGCACGGAGAGCGTCCACTGCTCGTCCGGGCCGGTCCCCGACGGGATCAGCCCCTTGTTGAGACAGAGGTAGTAGTACAGCATCGAACGGTCGCCATCGACCGAGAGGAACTCCCGCCAGTTGCGAACCGGGTGGTCAGAGAAGAAGACCGTTCCCGACACTCCGTCGGCGGAAACGTGCGCCGTCACACCGGCGTCGTCGAAGACCTCGGCGTAGCCCTTCGCGAGCCGGGAGTTGAGGCGCGCCGAGCGTTCGAGGCCCTCCTCGGTCAGGATGTGGTCGAGGGAGGCCCGGCACGCGGTCATCGCGAGCGGGTTCGAATTATACGTCCCGGCATGGGCGACCTTGCGCGGGCCGACCTCGTCCAGGATGCCGGGTCCCGCGGCGATCGCCGACATCGGGACGCCGCAGGCGATGGACTTCCCGAGCGTGATGAGGTCGGGACGCACTCCGACCCGGCCCGCTCCCCCGTGGGGGTACTTCGCGCCGGTCTTGATCTCGTCGAGGATGAGGAGCGCCCCGAGCTCGTCAGCCAACTCGCGGAGGCCGGGGAAGAACCCGTCCTCGGGGAGGATGAACCCCATGTTCATCGGGATCGGTTCGGCAATGATCGCCGCCAGGTCGTCCCGGTGCTCGTGGGCGATCTTCCGTGTGGCCGACAGGTCGTTGAACGGAGCGACGAGCGTGCGTTCGGTGAGGTCAGGGAGGATCCCCGGAGACGCGGGCGCGGACTTCGGGTGGTCGTGCGGGCCGGCGGCCTGGAGCCGCGGCTTCACGCCGACCAGCAGGGTATCGTGCGACCCATGGTACGACCCCTCGAACTTGAGCACGTAACGCTTCTTGGTGTAAGCGCGGGCAAAGCGGACCGCGTGGTGCGTCGCCTCGAGGCCGGTCGTGCTGAAGCGAACGGCCGCCATCCGATAGCGCCGGCAGATCCGCTCGGCGATCTCGGGGGTCCCCTCCCACTCGTAGCCGTAGACGCTCCCGTTCTCGAGCTGGTGGGAAAGCGCCTCCACGAGCTTCGGGTGAGCGTGGCCGCTCTGGAGCGAGCCAAAGCCCATGTTGAAGTCGAGGAAGTCGTTCCCGTCGGCGTCCCAGAGGGTGACGCCCTTCGCCCGGCTCACG
The DNA here is from genome assembly GCA_027314845.1 of Thermoplasmata archaeon. The sequence goes on from DAHVAA010000002.1 coordinate 18,447, forward strand.
AAGAACGGGTACGGGTCGAGGAACCGGTAGTTGGAGTGCACGCCGAGCGGGCTCCAACGCCGCGCCCGTTCCCAGAGGTCCTTCGAACGGGGCGTGCGCTGGCGATATTCGGCGTAGGCGGCTTCGAACCGAGGGTCCACACTACCAATCCTCCGAGCTGGCGAGAGACCCCGCAGGGACCCCGCGGCGGTTCCGAGCCGATGGCCCTACAAAAAGGCGCGTCGGAGCGGGCAGAATCGTCAATCGCCGGACCCCCCACCCGCGAGCGTCAAAACCCCCGGCGTCTCGGGGGTGGCGAGGCGATTCGATGACGGAGACCGTGACGCTCGAGAACTTCGTGGACGGAAGCTGGGTCCGCCCGGAGGTCCGGGAGCATCTCGACGTCCCGGACCCCTCGAGCGGTATCCCGATCGCGAGGGTCCCTCGCTCGGGGGCCGCGGAGGTCGACCTCGCGGTGCGCGCGGCTCGCCGGGCCTTCCTCGAGTGGCGGGAGACGCCCGTCGCGGAGCGGGCGCGCCACGTGCTCGCCCTCCGCGCGCTGCTCGAATCCCACGCGGAGGAGCTCGCCCGCACGGTCGTCCGGGAGAACGGCAAGACGCTCGACGAGGCGCGCGGCTCGGTGCGCCGCGGGATCGAGGCAACGGAGTTCGCGGCCTCCGCCCCCACGACCCTGCAAGGATCCTTCCTCGAGGACGTCTCGCGGGGCGTCGATACGACGCTCCTTCGGCAGCCGGTCGGCGTGGTCGCCGGGATCACTCCGTTCAACTTCCCGGTGATGATCCCGCTGTGGATGGCGCCGCTCGCGCTCGTGTGCGGCAACTGCTTCATCCTGAAGCCCTCGGAGCGGGTGCCGCTCAGCGCCACCCTGCTGGCGCGGTGGGTCGCGGAGGCCGGCTTCCCTCCCGGCACGTTCAATCTCGTGCACGGCGATGCGCCGGCGGTCAACGCCCTCCTGACCCACCCCGGGGTCGACGCCGTCTCGTTCGTCGGCTCGGCAGCGACCGCTCGCCACATCTACACGACCGCGGCGGCGCACGGGAAGCGCGTCCAAGCGCTCGCGGGGGCGAAGAACCACCTCATCGTGATGCCGGACGCCGACCTCGACCGCTCCGTCCCGGCGATCCTGTCGAGCGCGTTCGGCCAGTCGGGCGAGCGCTGCCTCGCGGGCAGCGTCGTCGTCGCGGTCGAGCCCGGCGCGGACCGCTTGGTCGCGCGGCTCGCCCAGGCGGTCTCCAAGCTGGTCACCGGCCCGGCGGACGCGTCCGATACCGACGTGGGCCCGGTCATCCGGGCCGACCACCGCGACCGTGTCCTGCGCTGGATCGAGGACGGCGAGCGTCTGGGCGCCAAGGTCGTCGCCCGAGGCCCGGTCCCTACCGGAGCGGAGGGCTTCTACGTGCCGCCGGTCCTGTTCGACGGGGTCCGGCCTGAGATGCCGATCGCCCAGGAGGAGATCTTCGGCCCGGTCCTTGCCGTGATCCGCGCGGGGTCGCTCGACGAGGCGCTCGAGATCGCGAACCGCTCGCGCTACGGGAACGCCGCGGCGATCTTCACCCGGGACGGGCGCTCCGCTCGGGAATTCACCCACCGGATCGAGGCGGGGATGCTCGGCGTCAACATCGGGGTTCCGGCGCCGGCCGCCTACTTCCCGTTCGTCGGCTGGAAGGGCTCCTTTTACGGCGACCTTCACGCCACAGGCCGGGACGCGATCGAGTTCTACACGCGGAAGAAGGTCGTCACGACCCGCTGGTTCTAGCCGACCTCGTGGCTCCCGCTAACCGGGGGCTTCGACCTTCGCGTCAGCGACCGAGAGCGCGCGGTCGAGGACCTCGAGGCCGTGGTCGAGCTCCTCCCGCGTCACGATGAGCGGGGGGGCCACGACGAGGTGCGAGACCCAGCCGATGCAGAACACCCCTTCCTTCATCATCGCCGCGGTCACCTGGTCGACCACGAGCGGCCGGCCCGCGACCTTGTCGTCCTCGGTGTTGAACGGCTGCTTGGTCTTCCGATTCTTGACGAGCTCTACGGCGGCGAAGAGGCCGAGCCCCCGGACCTCGCCGACCGACGGATGGCGTTGGGCGATCTCGCGGAGGCGGGCGAGAAGATACTCGCCGTCGCGCCGCGACTTCGAAAGAAGGTCGAGCCGCCGGTACTCCTCGATCGCGGCGACGCCGGGCGCTAGGGTGAGCGGGTGGGCCTCGTACGTATGGCCGTGGGGGAAGTACGCCTCCTTGAAGGCGTCGTGGACCTCCGCGGTCGTCGCGGTGAGCCCGAGCGGGATCTGGGCACCGGTGATCCCTTTCGCGGTCGTGAGGAGGTCGGGGACGACCCCGTAGTGGTCGACCGCGAACCACTCGCCGACGCGGCCCCAGCCGCTCATCACCTCGTCCGCGATGAGGAGGACGTCGTGCTTCTTCGTGATCGCGCGGACCTTCGGAAGGTACTCGGGGACGGGGACGATCACGCCGTTCGTCCCGACGATCGGCTCGACGATCATCGCGGCCACGTCGCCCTCGCGCGAGAGCTGGTAATCGACGTACTCCGCGCAGGCGACCCCACAGCTGGGGTACGTGAGCCCGAACGGGCACCGGTAGCAGTAGCAGTCCGGCGCGAAAACGGTCCCCGGCACCTTTTGCAGCGGCTCGATCGCCCGCCGGCGCAGCTCCCCCGTCACCGAGATCGAGGCGGCAGTGGCGCCGTGGTAGGACCGATAGCGGGCCACGACCTTCGTTCGGCGTTTGACCGCCCGAGCGATCTTCAGAGCCGCCTCGTTCGCCTCGGTCCCGGAGGTGCTGAAGAAGAAGCGGAAGAGTCCCTTCGGAAGTACGTCGAGGAGCGCCGCGCTCAGCCGCGCCCGGGCCTCGGTCGCGAAGCCCGGTGCGGCGTAGGCCAGCGAGCGCGCCTGGTTCACGATCGCCTCCGCGACGCGGGCGTTCCCGTGACCGAGATTGGTCGCGATGAGCTGGCTCGAGAGGTCGAGATACTCCTTCCCCGAACTGTCCCAGAACCGGGAACCCTCGGCCCGCGTTACGACCAGAGGGTCCCACCCCCCCTGGCGTCTCCAGGTGACGTAGTTCGTCTCGCGGACGATCTTCTGGATCTCCTTGGCGTCCATCGGACCTAGCGGCCCCGCGGAGCCGGGCCCCGCGCGGTCCCCCCGCGAGCGGGATTCGGCCGGGGCTTAAGACGGCCCGGGGCCTCGTTCGGGCCCGGTAGCCCGAACAACCGCCGGGCGTTGCCGCCGAGGATCGCCGCGCGGTCGGCGCGGGGGAGGTCGAGCCGATCGATGACCTTGACGGCGACCGAAAGCTCTTCGAGGGGCCAGTCCGAACCGTACAGGAAGCGGTCCGGTCGGCCCACGGTGATGATCGCGGAGTAGACGACCTCCGTCGCCTGGTCGACCATCCGCCGGAAGTACGGTGCGGACGGGTGCGCGAGGAGTCCCGAGGTGTCCGCCCAGACGTACTCGTTCTTGTAGATCATCTCGGCGCCCTCGTTCACCCAAGGGTTCCCGAGGTGGCAAAGGACGAGCCGAACGTCCCGGTAGCGACCGGCGACCTCGTCGACCTCGAGGGGCCGCGCGTACTTCACGAGGCCCGCGCCATCGAGCGTGTCGCCCTGGTGGATCAGGACCGGAAGGTTCCGTCGGTGGGCGTACTCGTAGACGGGGTCAAGCCGTCGGTCGTGCGGGTAGAAGGCGCGGTAGCCCGGGTAGAGCTTGATGCCGGCGAGAACGGGGGCCTTCTCCCACAACGCGATCGCGCGCCGGACCTCCTCCTTCCCGCGGGTCGGGTCGACGGTCGTCACCGCGTGGAGCCGTCCTTGGCTCTCGCGGGCGATCGAAAGAACCTCGGCCAGCCCTTCGCCGACGCTCGGGGCCTCGTGGAGCTGGATGACGATCCCGTCGTCGAGGCCGTTCCGGTCCATCTCGGCGAGCAGCCCTCGGACCGAGTAGTCGAGGTCGGCCCGGTAGCCCGTCCGGCGAATCTCCCGCCACCAGCGGCTCAGGTGCAGGTGGGCGTCGACGCGCGGAACTCGCTCCGAAGGGGCCATGGTCTACCGCAGAACTTCCTCTCGCCCGAGCGAACGCTCCGGGCTTATCTGCTTGCGCGGCCGGCTCGGTCCGTCGATTTCTTCCGCGACCGGCGGTCCTGCGGAAGGTGAGGGGCCGGCCCGCGCCGGGTGCGATGGTCGATTCGTCCGCGTACGATTGGCAGCGACGGCCGGGAGTCTTCCTCGCGGTGCGCTATCTCCGTCACCACACGCTCCGCGTTCACGAGACCCCGCTCTCGGAGCTGCCGCGTTTGTCGCCGGCCGCGATCCGGCTCGCGCTCCGTCTCTTTCCCCACTTCCTCGAGAGGGCGGACCTCGACTTTCCGATCATCGTGGCCGGTAAGGACTGGTACCAGGTGGCCCTGGACGGCCGCCACCGACTCTCGAAAGCGATCTGGACGGGGCGAACGCACCTCCCCACGGTCCGGGTCCCGTGGCGATTCGCGCTCGAGCTCTTGATCCCCGGACCGTATCTCGCGGAGTGGCTCTACCTGGCGCTCCTCGGGGAACTTCGTAAGGTGGGAGGGCATCGCCACCGGCACCCTGCGGCTCCGAGCCCTCCCGCGGAATCGCCTCCCCGCTCCGAGGATTGATATCCCGCCCACCGCTGGACCCCTACGGTGAGTCTGATGACGAACCCGTCGGAGTGGCTGAGCTTCCCGGACGCCCCCCGTATCCTCCATCCTCCGCCCGGTCCCCGCTCCCGGGCCCTCCTCGCCGACCAGGCCCGGTGGGAGACCGATGCGGTCGGCTACCCCCATTACTTCCCCCTCGCGCCGAAGGTGGCCCAGGGCGCAACGATCGAGGATGTCGACGGGAATCGCTACGTCGACTGGGTCGGGGGGATCTGCGTCCTCAACCTCGGTCACCGCCACCCGAAGGTCGTTGAGGCCGTCGAGGAGCAGATGCGGGGCATCTGGCATGCCCTAGAGCTGCCCACCGAAGCGCGCATCGAGTTCCTGCGAGAGCTCGAGGAGGTCCTGCCGGGGGGCCTGCGGCACCATAGCCGGATCTTCTTCTCGGTCACCGGTGGCGATGCGGTCGAGACCGCGGTGAGCCTCGCCGACTACGCGCAAGGCAAGCGCGGGACGGTCGCCTTCTCGGGCTCCTACCACGGAGTCCACGGGGGCTCGGTCCACCTGACGAGCGGGCGTCGCTACCACGCGACGACATCGTTCCCCTCGGGGACCGTGATCCGGGTCCCGTATCCCGACCCCTACCGCCCGGTGCTGGGCGCCGACCAGGGCGCCGCCGGAACCATCGCCTACCTCGAGCACCTCGTGAACGACCCGCACTCGGGCGTCGACCAGATCTCGAGCGTGCTGGTCGAACCGATCCTGGGCGAGGGCGGCTACGTCGTGCCGCCGGACGACTTTCTCCCCTCGCTGCGCGAGTTCTGTAACCGGCACGGCATCCTGCTCATCGCGGACGAGGTGCAGACCGGCCTCGGCCGCACGGGACGGATGTGGGCGGTGGAGCACGCGAACGTCACCCCCGACATCCTCTGCATAGCGAAGACGATCGGAGGCGGGATCCCGCTCTCGGTCGTCGCGTACCGGGATGACCTCGTCAAGGAACTCCCCCGGGGTTTCCACCTCGGGACGTACCGGGCGAACCCTCTCGCCCTAGCCGCCGGAGCGGCGACCCTCAAGGTCCTGCGCGACAGCGACCTCATCGAGCGGACCCGCGTCCGCGGCCCGAAGCTCCTCGACCGGTTCCGTTCGATCGCGCAGCGCCACCCGACCATCGGGGACGTGCGCGGCCGGGGGTTCATGATCGGCGTCGAGTTCGTCCGGGACCGCACGGGCCGAGCCACCTGGTGCGAGCGGGCGAAGGCGATGCGGTCGGCGTTGCTCGCCCGGGGCGTCCTGATGCACACCTCGGGGGCCTGGGACCAGGTGCTGAGGTTCATGGCGCCGCTCGTGATCGAGGACGAGCTGCTCGAGCGTGGGCTCGAGGCGTTCGTGGACGGGATCAAGAGCCTGGAAACGAGTCCCGAGTCCCCGCGCCCGAGCGGCCCGGTACACCCTCCCTCGGGACTCGTCGAGCACCGGGCCCGCCCCCAGCACATCGTGCCAACGCCCGGGGTCCCGCCGATCCCGAACCCGCACCTTCCCGCGAGCGAGACGTAGCCCACCCGGCCGCGGGCTCAGGCGTAGTTGACCGAGATGAGCTTCACCTCGGTCATCTCCTGCATCGCGTAACGCAGCCCTTCGCGGCCGAGTCCGCTCTCCTTGATGCCGCCGAACGGGAGCGCGTCCCAGCGCAGATTGGTCGGGTCGTTGAGGTGTACGCCGCCGGCCCGGATCCGCTTGGCGAGACGGAACCCGCGGGAGAGGTCTCTCGTGTAGACCGCGGCCTGGAGCCCGTACGGGGTCGAGTTGGCGATCCGCACCGCGTCCTCGAGGCTCGAGAACCGGAGGATCGGCGCGATCGGCCCGAACGGCTCCTCCCGGGCGACGCGGGCGTCGGGCGAGACCTCGTCGAGTACGGTCGGAGCGAAGAAGCTCCCGGCACCGACCTCGGACCGGTGGCCACCGGTGAGAACCCGTGCCGAGTGGGCTCGGGCGTCCTCGACCAGACCCTCCATCCGCTCGACGGCCGCGCGGTCGATCAACGGTCCGACCTCGGTCGACTCCTCGAGCGCCGGGCCGACGCGGAGCGCGCTCGCGCGCTCGGCGAGGGCCCGAGCGAACTTCTCGGCGATCGACTCCTGGACGAGCAGCCGCTTCGAGGAGTTGCAGACCTGACCGGAGTAGCCGAACGCTCCCCGCGCCGCGGCCGGTACCACGACGTCCAGGGGCGCGTCCTCCAGCACGATGAACGGGTCCATTCCTCCCATCTCGAGGATGACCCGCTTTGCGTCGCGACCGGCCCGCTCGGCAATGCCCTTGCCGACCTCGGTCGACCCGGTGAACGTGACCAGGCGCGTTCGGGGGTGGTCGACGAGCGCGTCGCCCACGGTGCGCCCCGACCCCACCACGAGGTTCAACGCACCGGCGGGCAGCCCGACCGATGCGAAGTGCTCGGCGAGCCGGAGCGCGGTGAACGGCGCGGCGCTGGTCGGCTTCGCGACGACCGGATTCCCCGCGGCGAGCGCCGGAGCGATCTTGTGGGAGAGGAGGTTGAGCGGGCCGTTGAAGGGGCCGATCGCGACCACGACCCCGATCGGGTCCCGGACGGTGAAGAGGAACCGCTGCTCATTGCCCGCCGGCCGTTCGTAGGCGTCGGCCGGGAAGCTCTCGCCTCCGAGGTGACGGATCTCCTCGGCCGCCAACCGGTAGACCCCCACGGCCCGGTCGACCTCGACGCGGGCGTCGACGATCGGCTTACCGACCTCCGAGGCGATGAGGCGGGCCATCGTCTCGCGATCGGATTCGAGGCGGCTGGCGAGCGCGCGAAGCAACCGAGCGCGTTCGTGCCCCGGGACCTCGGCCCACCGATCCTCGGCGTCGGCGGCCGCGTCGACGGCGGCCCGGGCCTCGTCGGCCGAGGCGAGCGGCGCCTCCCCCAAAGTCCGCCCGGTGGAGGGGTCGACAACGGGAACGTACGTTCCAGCGGCCGGTGGCCGCCACGCGCCACCGATGTAGAGCGCACCCTTGCCGCCCGCCGGGAGCCCCTCCAGCACGGTCCCTCCACCCCGCGGCTAGGCCGGGTCACCGTAGACGGTATAGTGCCAGCCCTTCCGGGCCTGCCCCGTGAGGTCGATGTAGATGTTCTTCACGACCGTGTAATCGGCGAGCGAGTCCGTCCCGAGGTCCTTGCCGAACCCGGATTGCTTGAACCCGCCGTGGGGGGTCTCGGAGGCGAGGGGAAGATGGTCGTTGACCCAGACGTCCCCGAACCGGAGCGCGTTCGCAGCCCTCACCGCGGTCCGGACGTCCTTCGTCCAGACGCTCCCGGCGAGCCCGTAATCGACCCCGTTCGCGATCTCGATCGCCTCGTCGAACGTCGAGAACTCGATCACGTCGAGGACCGGACCGAAGATCTCGCGCTGCGCGATCGTCATGTCCGGCGCGACGCCGTCGAAGACCGTCGGCGCGACGAACGCGCCCTTCGGGAACTTCTCGTGCGCGTCGCCCCCGCCCGCGACGAGCTTCGCGCCCTCGTGCTTTCCTTTCTCCACGAAGTCGAGGACCGTCTTCTGCTGGGTCGGGCTCACGAGGGGCCCGAGGTCGGTCGAGCGGGAGAGCGGGTCCCCGAGGCGGACCCCACGGACGCGCTCGAGAAGATGTTGGACGAACTTCGGTCGGATGCTCGCATGGACGATCAGGCGGGTCGCTGCCGTGCAGTCCTGCCCGCCGTTCACGAACCCGCCGACCATCGCCCCCTCGACCGCCGCGGCGAGGTCGGCGTCCTCGAAAACGACGAATGGGGCCTTGCCGCCGAGCTCGAGCTGGACGCGCTTGACGGTGGAGCTCGCCGCCTCCATGATCTTCCTACCGGTCGCCGTGTCGCCGGTGAGGCTTACCATGTCGACCTTCGGGTTCCGGCACAGCTCGTCGCCGACCTCGGCGCCGGGGCCGGTGATCACATTGAGCGCCCCCGCCGGGAGGCCCGCGTCCTGGAAGACTCGGCCGAGCTCAAGGCTCGTGAGCGGGGTGTAGCTCGCCGGTTTGAGGACGACCGTGTTCCCGACGATGAGCGCGGGTGCGATCTTCCACACCGCCATCATGATCGGGTAGTTCCACGGCGTGATCGAACCGACCACTCCGACCGGCTCGCGACGGAAGATCGTTGTGCCGTCACCGGTGAACTCCCCCGGGCTCGTCGCCTCGAGGGTGCGCCCTGCGCCGGCGTAGAACACGAGGTTGTCGATCGTGAACGGGAGGTCGGCGTCCGCCGCCTGCTTGATCGTCTTGCCCTGATTCCGGCTCTCGAGCTCCGCCACCGTGCCGAGGCGCTCCTGGAGGAGCTGCGCCGCCTTGAGGAAGACCTCCGCTCGGCCCTTCGGCGCAAGCCTCGGCCAGGGGCCCCTGTCGAATGCCTCGCGTGCCGCGTCGATCGCCCTCCGCGAGTCCTCGCGTGAGGATTTCGGCACGGTCCCGAGGGACGAGCGGTCGAACGGGCTCACGACCGGCATCGTTCCTTCGTTCGACGCCGCGACCCACTCGCCGTTGATCAGCATCGTATGGTCCATGGTGCGCCCTTCCACCGGCGGAATCCGCTCCCGCTAAAGATGTTGCCGGGAGTCGGCCGAGGTTCGACTCCTTTAGTGTTTTCGAGGGATTTATGAAGGAGAACGTCCTCCGCAACTCGTTCTGGGGGTTGGGATCGTGGATCCGAAGTGGAGGAATCTTATCGCCATCGTCGTGGTGGTCGTCGTCGTGCTCGCGGGGGTCGGCCTCTACCTGACCCGGTCGACAACCAGTTCGGGCACTACGTGCGGCACACCCCTCAAGTCGACCAATCCGTTGATCATCGACCAAGCGGAGATTCCTGATTCCCTCGACCCCGCGGTGACGTTCTCCACCCCTGGCTGGGCCGCGGTCCAGCAGGTTTACCAGGGCCTCGTGAACTACAACGGCTCGAGTGACACCTCCTTCTCCCCCGTCCTTGCAAAGAACTGGTCGGTCTCGTACAACCCCGGGACCGGCTTCGAGAGCTACACCTTCCACCTGCGCAGCGGCGTGACCTTCTCGAACGGCGACGCGTTCAGCGCCTACGTCGAGTGGTACAGCCTCTACCGTGACCTCGTGATGCAGCAGTCCTCCCAGTTCATCCTGGAGCAGAACTTCTACTCCACGAACTTCACGCCGTCGAGCCCCCTCAGCTACTACTCGAACAACACCACCGCTGCCGCCGCGAACGCCACGCTGACCCAGGACCTCAACTCCTGGAACTTCCTCAATCCGACCTCCACCGAGGTCGCGCAGATGATGCTGCCGAACCAGTCGTTCCAGGTCATCGATCCCCAGACGATCCAGCTCAACCTGGGGTACGGCTACCTCGCGACGAACTACACGTACCTGCTCGCCTCCATCTCGGCGCCGAACTCCTACGCGGTCGATCCCGCGTGGGTCGACGCCCACGGTGGGATCGTCGACGGGCAGCCCAACAGCTACATGTCGACGAACACCCTCGGCACCGGCCAGTACGTCCTCTCGAACTACAACGGCCTCGCCGGTGGCGGCTACACCCTGACCCCCAGCTCGAACTACTGGGGGGCCACCGCCGCCGCCCAGGAGCCCTGGAACAACATGATCCAGCCGGCTCAGACCGCGTTCCAGGTCGTATTCCAGAGCTCTCAGGCCGTGACGATCAACGACCTGAACACGGGGGCTGCCGCCGAGGCGTCGTTCGCGTACATCGGACCCTCCACGGTCAGCCAGCTGCAGGGGAACCCGTGCGTGCAGGTCCAGGCGCTCCCCACCGTCTACGGGGCGACGAGCGGTTCCTGGTGGGTCTATCTCGACCAGAACATCTTCCCGTTCAACAATCTCTCCGTCCGCGAGGCGGTCGCCCACGCGATCAACTACCAGCAGATCATCCAGCAGGCGTTCGGTGGGTATGGAAGCCAGTGGGTCGGTCCGGTGCCCCCGGCGTACCCGTACTACGATCCGGTGAACTCCTCGACGGGGAGCAACCTCACCCCCTACCAGTACAATCTGGCCCTCGCGCAAAAGGAGATCCAGAATTCTCCGTGCGCGAACGCGGCGTGCAAGAGCCTCCAGATCAAGTACGCCTACATCACCCCCGGGACCGACTGGGCCGACACCGCGCAGTTCATCGCGAACGACCTCGCCGCGATCAACCTCACGATCGTGCCGGTCGGGATCACGCTCGACCAGCTCTACCAAGAGCAGACGATCGATCCCTCTACGGGCGTTTGCACGACCCTCGAGAGCACGAACGGCGGACCGTTCTGGATGGGCCAGGAGTTCTACACCTCCGACTACATCTCACCGGACGACTGGACCCAGAATGACGCCTACAGCTTCGGGAGCGCGAACATGTGCATGTCGGCCTACGCGAACGCCACGATGGACACCCTGGTCTACCAGGCCGCGGCCGAGTCGAACCCGACGAACCTGACGAACGACTACACCCAGATGACCAGCATGATGTACAACAACTACACCGACATCTGGCTGGTCGTCCCCACCTCGTTCGCGGTCTACTCGACCCACATTCAGGGGATCATCCAGAACCCGATGGCGAGCGCCGAACCTTACGCGATGCTGTTCAACACTCAGCACGCGACGTAGCGCGGGCGTCGGAGCGCTACCCCGGGGCGAACCCTTTCAGCCACCCGCCACGGGCTCGGGCGCTTCCACCGTGGTCAAGAGGCTCGTGGCCGGAACGGCCCCGACCTCCTCGGCCCGGTGGCAGGCGATCTGGCGTCCGGGGAAGTTCGGTACCACTCGCAGCGGGGGGTCCTCCGTCCGGCACCGGTCGATGACGAACGGGCAGCGGGGCGAGAACCGGCACCCCGGCGCGGGGTCGATGAGCGTCGGGACGTCCCCGCCGATCCGGTAGCGCGTACGGCGACGGCGGGGGTTCGGGGTTGGGACCGCCGCGAGCAGCGCCTTCGTGTACGGATGGGCCGGTTGCTCGAGGAGATCCCGCACACCACCGATCTCCACGATCTGTCCGAGGTACATCACCGCGACGCGGTCGGCGACGTACCGAACGGCCGCCACGTTGTGCGTGATGAGGAGGTAGGCGAGCCCTCGTTCGCGCTGGAGCGTCACGAGCCGGTTCAGGATCTGCGCCTGCACCGCGACGTCGAGCGCGCTCGTGGGCTCGTCTAGGATCACGAGCTTCGGGTTGACGCTGAGCGCGCGAGCGAGGGACAGCCGCTGACGACCGCCTCCCGAGAACTCGTGGGGGTACTGGTAGAGGCAATCGGGCGGGAGCCCGACGGTGGGCAGGAGCTCGGCGACCCGACGCTGGGCTTCGGCGCGGCCGATCCGGTGCGGACGGGTGTCCTCACCCCCGTCCTCCGAAGGGAGGCCGTGCAGGACGGCCTGGGCCCGGATCGGCTCGCTCACGATCTGCCAGACGCGCAGCCGCGGGTTGAGCGAGCCGATCGGGTCCTGGAAGACGATCTGGACGTTGCGGCGCCATCGGAGGAGCGCCTTGCCCTTGAGGTAAGTGATGTCGGCGCCCTCGAAGCGGAGCACGCCGCCGGTCGGTTCGTGGAGCCGTGCGGCGAGCCAGCCGAACGTCGTCTTCCCCGAGCCGGATTCCCCGATCAGCCCGACGGTCTCTCCGGGCGCGATGTGGAGGTCGATCCGGTCGACCGCGTGGATGGCCCGGCCGGGGCGTCCGGCGAGCGCATCGCCGATCGAGCGGACGAGCGGGAAATGCTTCTCGAGGCCGACCGCCTCGAGGATGGGAGGGGAGATCACGCGGGCAGCTCGACCTCCGAGGAGTAAGGGCACGCGACGCGATGCGGTGTTCCGCCCTCGGGCGCGCCCGGTACCGGGTCCAACGAGGGGCCGGGGTCGACCGCGCAGGACGGTCGCGCGATCACGCAACGGGGATGGAAGGGGCAGCCCCGCGGAAGGCGGGAGAGGTTCGGGACCGACCCGGGAATCGAGGAGAGAGGTCCGTCCGACTTGTACCGGGTCGGGTTCGCCCGGAGAAGGGCGGCGGTGTACGGGTGCCGGGGGTGCTCGAAGATCTCCTGCACCGGGCCGTACTCGACCATGTGGCCCGCGTACATCACTCCGATCTCATCGGCCATCTCCGCTACCACGCCGAGGTCGTGGGTGATGAACAGGATCGAGGCGTGGACCTCGTCGATCAGCTCCTTCATCAAGGTCAGCACCTGCGCCTGGATCGTCACGTCGAGCGCGCTCGTGGGTTCGTCGGCGATCAGGAGCGAGGGCCGGGCGCTCAGCGCCATCGCGATCATCACGCGCTGTCGCATCCCTCCCGAGAGCTCGTGCGGGTAGAGGTTCACGATCGTCTCGGGGTCGTTGATCCGCACGAGGCGCAGGAACTCGAGGACCTCCTCCCGGGTCGCGCGTCGGTCCGCCTGCTTCTCGAGCGCTTTCTCGGCCGCCATCCCGCCCACGGCGACCGGGTGGCCGAGGGCTTCGCCTCGCGAGACGCCGGGGCCCCGGGAGTAGTCGAACGGCTCCCCACCCGTGGAGGAGCGGGCTCCCTGCCCCTCCTCGCGAAGCCGGCGGATGTGGATCGCCTCCGCGATCTGGACCGAGACCCGGAACGCCGGGTTGAGCGAGTTGAGCGGCTCCTGGAAGATCATCCCGATCCCCGTGCCCCGGACCGTAGGCAGCTTCCACGCGGGCAGCTCGAGGAGGTCGATCCCGTTGAACCGGATCTGGCCGCTCTTCACCTCCGCGAGCAGGCGAGGCAAGAGGCGCGGGATCGCGCGGGCGAGCGTGCTCTTCCCACATCCCGTCTCCCCGACGATCCCGACCACATGGCCGGGTTCGACCCGCACCGAGACATCCCGCAACGCGTGGAACCGGCCGGCACCGACCACGTAGTCGACGCTCAGGTGTTCGACGTCGAGGATCGGCTCCGTCACGAAGCTTCTCCCGCCGCGCTCCCGGCCCCGCTGCCCCGGCCCGCGGCCGCCTGGGCGCGTCGGCTGCGCGGGTCGAGGATATCGCGAAGACCGTCGCCGAGCAAGCTGAACGCGAGCACCGTCACGAAGATCGCCGCGCCCGGCGCGAGGACCGTCCACCAGAGCGTCGAGACGAAATTCTCGTAGAACTGGATCATGACCCCCCACTCTGGGGTGCTGGACGGGTACGGCAGGACGTTATTGATGACGAAGGCGATCGTCGAGAAGACGACGATGACGGTCCCGACATCCATCGTGAAGTAGACGACGAGCGGTTCGGTCACGTTCCGGAGGACGTGTCGGACCAAGATCCGCCGGTCCCGGACACCGGCGGCGCGCGCCGCCATCACGTACGGCTGGTGCTTGACCGAGAGGACCTCCCCGCGCGCGAGGCGCGTGTAGTACGGCCACCAGCTCGCGAAGATCGCGAGGATCACCCCGTCGACGGTGCGTCCGATGGACGCGGCGATGGCGAGCGCGAGAATCAGGCTCGGAAAGGAGAGGAAGATGTCGGTGACGCGCATGATCAGCACCGAAAGCGCCCCGCCGAGCGTCCCGGGCCGGTCCCAGTAGCCGGCCACGAGGCCGAGGCCGCCTCCGACGATCAGGGAGGCGCCGGCGACCGCAAAGCCGATCCCGAGGTCGAGGGGGAGTGCCGCGAGCACGTTCGAGAAGATGTCCCGCCCGAGCTCGTCCGTCCCGAACCAGTGGGCCCCCGAGGGGGGCTGCTTGTAGTCCGTCGAGAGCTGGTTCGGCGGATAGGGAAGCACGAGCTGCGGCGCCACGACGACCAGAAGGGCGGCGACCGCGAGGACGACGACCAGGAGGAACCCCACGAACGACAGCGGGTTCGACCAGAGGATGCGGAAGAACCCCTGGGCGCCCTTCCGCAGTTCCCGAGCACCGCCCCGCAGCGAGCCGAGCCGATCCGCTCGGACACGCCCGGGCGTTTCCGGACCCCGCGCCGGTCGGACCGCCTCCTCTTCGCCCGATGCCCCGGCCATCTAGCGCCACTCCACCCGGGGGTCGAGGATGCCGTAGAGGATGTCCGCGATGAGGTTCCCGACGACGACACCGATCGCGAAGACGACCACGATCGCGATCACTCCGGAGAAGTTGTACCCCGTGATCGCGCTGAACGCGTAGGAACCGATCCCGGGCCAGGCGAAGACCTCCTCCACCACGACCGTGCCCGAGAGGAGCCCGCCGGCGGTCACGCCAAGGACGGTGGTGGTCGAGATGAGGGAGTTACGGAGGGCGTGCTTGTAGAGCACGACGAACTCCGAGAGCCCCTTCATCCTCGCCGAATTGATGTAGTCGAGCGGGAGCACTTCGAGCATCGAGCTGCGGGTCATGCGCGTCGCGATCCCCATGTTGATGAACGCGAGGACCGTCGCGGGCATGATGAGGTGAAGGACCGCGTCGCTCGCCCAGGGGAGGTTCCCCGCGAGCAGCGCGTCGACCACGCTCATGTGGGTGACCTGGGGGAACGGCGGGGTGAACGAATTGTACTCGCCGGAGGTCGGGAGCCCGATCGCCGGCGCCACGAGGATCGCGGCCACGATCGCGCCGAGGTACGTCGGGGTCGCCCACCCCGAGAGATAGAAGATCCGGACGAGGTGGTCCCCCCAGCGGCCGGCGGCGCTGGCCGCCACGACGCCGAGCGGGATCCCGATGAATATCATCAGGAGCAGCGAAGCGATCACGAGCTCCACGGTCGCCGGTAGGGCCGTGGCGATCGTGGAGTAGACCGGGACCCCCGTGGGCGAGGTCCCCCAGTTCCCCGAGAGTAAGTTGGTCAGATAGTCCCAGAACTGCACCCACAGCGGCTGATTGAGCCCGAAGGTGATGCGGCACTGCTCGAGGGTCGCGGGCTTCGAGCGGGGGAACCAGACCGCGCAGGGGTCGCTGACCGCGAGGTGGGTGAAGACGAACGTGATGACGATGACTCCGAAGAGGACCGGAATGAGGTAGACGAGCCGCTTGAGAATGAAGATCGCAAGGTCGATGAGGCTCCGTCCCATCCCGTGACCTGTGCGCCGCCGGGGGGTCCCGTCAGCGTCCTCCCCGCGAACGAGCCGGCCTATTAAGGCCGCTTCTACCGCCCGCCGTCCGGCCGATTACGGAAGGTAATCGCGAGGGAGCGTGCGGAGCTCTTTCAGGGTCTCGCTCGCGACGCTGACGAACTTCTCGACGTCCTTCTCCGTGTGCGCGCTCGAGAACGTGATCCGCTCGTAGTTGTCGGGGTGGATGTAGATCCCCTTGTCGAGGAGGAGCTGGTGATGTCGCAGGTAGAGGTCCCAGTCGATCTGGAGCGACTCGCGGTAGTTCGAGATCTTCTTCCGGCGCGTGAAGAAGAACTGGAGCATGCCGTTCACGTACTGCACGAGCGTCGGGATCTTCGCGTCAGCGGCGGCCTCCTCGAGTCCCTTCGCGAGCTTCTCGGTGAGCCGGCCGAACCGGGCGTAGAGGTCCTCGCCCCCGCGGTGGAGCATCTTGAGGTTCGCGAGCGTCCCGGCCATGGAGAGGTTGTTCGCGAAGTACGTCCCACCGAAGCTGATCCGACCGGGGGCGATGAGGTCCATGTACTCCGCCTTCCCTGAGACGGCCGAGACCGGAACCCCACCGCCGAGCGCCTTCGCCCAGCAGGAGATATCCGGCTCGACCCCGTAGAGCTGCTGCGCGCCGCCCGGGGCGACTCGGAAGCCGGTGAACACTTCGTCGAAGATCACCAGCATATCGTTCTGGTGCGCGACCTCGACCAGGCGCTTGAGGTAGTCCGGAGCGGGCGGGATCACTCCCGCGTTCGCCATCACCGGCTCGAGGATCACGGCCGCGAGGCGGTCCCGGTAGCGTCGGACCATACGCTCGAACGAGACGATCGAGTTGTACGGCGCGACCATCACGTAGTCGGTCACCCCGGGCGGGATCCCGGCCGAATTTGGAAGCGGCCGGGGATACTCGTCCAGTCCCGCGACGACCGGCGGTGCTTCCGCGCTGATCAGCGCGAGGTCGTGCTGGCCATGATAGTGGCCCTCGAACTTCAGGATCGCGTCCTTGCCGGTCACGGCCCGAGCGATGCGGATCGCGTTCATGGTCGCGTCCGACCCGTTCGAGCAGAACGCGACGCGCTCGGCGTTCGGGACGAGCTTCTGGAAGGTCTTCGCGACTTCGATCTCGAGCGCGGTCGGGCTCGCGAAGTGGAACCCGAACTGGGCCGCCTCCTGGACCGCGCGAACCTGCTCGCCCGGCGCGTGCCCGTTGATCAAGACCCCGTAAGCGAGATTGAAGTCGAGATACTCGTTGTCGTCCTCGTCCCAGACCCGCGCGCCTTTCCCGCGGGCCAGGAACGGTGGGACCGGGTCGTACGAGGCGACCCGGATGAGCGAGCTCGAGGAGTTCGGGATCCGCTTCTTCCCCTCCTCGAAGAGCTTCGCGCTCTTCTTGAGCTTCGGGACGAGACGGGCGACCGTGATGGGAAGGGGCAGGGCTTCGCTCTCGGCGGGCGCGACGGGCGCGACCTCCTTTGCGACCTCCTTCTTCGCCTCCTTCGAATCCTGGGGTTCCTCCTTACGCGACTCCTTCGGCTCGCGCTGCTCCTTGGGCTCTCTCGTCTCCTTGGGAGGCTCGTGTGTTCCCTCATCATGAGGGGAGGGAGAGGGGAGCGAGGGGGTGGGAACCGCCGCGTCCTCGGCGGTGAGGGAAGGGGCGAGCGCTTCGGCCCGGAGGCTCAGCGTTGTCGCGCCGGGCTCTCTCGGTGAGAGCGCGGTCGTCGGGGCGGGTTCCCTCTCCGCCATACAGAACGCATCTCGGGCGGGTCGACCACCCCGAGGAGGCTATATATAATTGGCTTACAACGAGAATGAATCATAACAGTAACAGAACGTACCGAATTGTTACGCTTCTATGGTGTTCAATTGACTTAATCTATGAATTTTAGGCCACCTTTAGCCCGAGATAGCCCAAAAACCATCATTTCTACTAGCGAAACCCGCATTTCACGGCTTGCGGTGCGGTGGCAGGGGAGGCTCGGGCGGCGAGATGGCGGTCTCGATCCCGCGTTTGGCGAGCGCGGCACGGAACGGCTTCGGTGGGATGCATCGCTCGGGCGGAACGACGCCGGTCGCGCGGACCTCTCCTCGCGCGACGAGCTCCGCGCCGACGGCTCCCGCCACTCCGACCGCGTACTCGGTCGCCGTGAGGTGCCAATCGGGACGGGGAGGAAAGCGGGCGATCGCGTGGCGGACGGTCGGCCGACCGTTCTGGGTCCCCGAGAGCTCGATGTCGCAGACCTCCCAGTCGTCGACGACGATCCCGGCGGGGGCCCCGAGCAACTTCTCCCGCTTGAGCAGGGCGAGCGTGAACTCCCGCGGCGAAACCTTGCCCCCGCGCACTTCGAGCGGTTCCTCCGATCCGAGACCCAGCAGCGACATCGTGCGCAGCACCTCGATCCCGGGGCCCCCTTCCTTCCACTCGCAGTGCTGTAGTCCTTTCGCCCGGAGGCTGTCGGGAAGTGTCGCGGGCTCGGAATGGAGCGTACGATACACTCGCGTGCGACCGACGGGCGGGGCGAAGTCGAACTCCTCCGCCCCGCTCATCGGGGGGTACTCGCGGTAGTTCCCGTGCTCGAAAACCATCGCCGGGAGGATCATCTCATCGAGGAACGTGCTCGGGGACCAGGTGAAGGAGATCTCGGGAGCGCCGACGGTAAGGTCGCGCCATCCGTCCCGGATCACGATCGAGTCAACTCGGTCGAGGCCCTCGGCGGCCTCCATCGCCAGAACGTTCGAGACTCCGGGGACCTGGCCGAGGCCGGGGATCGCGATGCGGTCCGCGGTCCGGAACCGCTCGTCGAGCGCGAGCTGCCGCCGCGTCATGTGGAAGAGTCCGCCGAAGTCGAGGTAAGGCACCCGGGCCTCGAGCGCCGCTTCCATGACCGCAAGGTTGAACGTGTACTGGACGGCGTTCACCACCACGTCGGCCCCGCGAAGCAACGCAACGACCGCGGAATGGTCCCGCACGTCGATCGCGGTGGCCCGGGCCGTCGACCCCGCCGCCTTCGCGGCGGCTTGTGCGAGGGTGGGGTCGAGGTCGGCCGCGACCACCTGGTCGAAGAGACCGCCGGTCGCGAGGTCGTGCACCGTGCATCGTCCCGTCAACCCGCCCCCGCCCAGCACCACTGCCCGCATCGCGCCCGTCCTCGCCCCGCGCGAGGAAAGTAGGCTCTTGTAGACTTCGGTGAAACCGGGAGGTCCCTACCTGCCCGTCGTCCCGGGCTTCCGGCCCGCGCGGACGCCGTCTCCCGCAGGTGGTGGCGCCGAAGACGGCCCGCTCGGAGCACCCGTCGCCGCGGCGGTCGTCCGGGCGTAGAGGTCCCGGAACGTCTCGAAGTGTCGAAGGAAAGGGTCCGCGCGTCGGCGGTCCTCGAGTTCCCCCAACGCGATCTCGAGGAGCGCCTTCGCCTTCACGTCACCCGACTGGGCATGCGCGAGGTAGACGCAGAGGACCTGGTAGTGCGGGAGGACGAACGCGTCGGTCCGCGGCGTGCTCATGTCCCCCTTGCGGGGGCGGTAGATGCGCTCGATCGGCACGGCGAGGGCGACGACCCGGCGATGGGAGAAGCCGAAGTAGCGGCCTGGGCCGACGACCCGGGTCACCTCCCGGATGTTGCCGCTGAGGTTGTTGGTCAGCCGATCGCATTCGTGCCAGCACCAGAGACCGAAGCCGTAGTCGCCCGCGAGGTAGGCCTCCCAGCCCTTCCCGTAGAGCTCCCGTTCTCGGTCCTCTTCGGGGAGTTCCGGAGAGAGCGCGGCCTTCCAGTCGGAAATGAGGACGTCGACCCGCATCGTCGGGGAGAACTCCTTCTGTTCGGGGACCTCGGGACCGGGCGCCACGGGCGGGCCTAGCTACGAGGGGGGTTAACCGCTTACGGCTGCGGGCTCCTGGTCCCCGGCTCGCGGGAGTACACCCGGTGGCCGCCCACCCAGGTCTCGAGCAGGCCCTCCCTCCCGGACGCAATCGCCCGCGCCGCGTCGGGCGCGGCCATGATGATCAGGTCGGCCCGGGACCCCGGCTCGAGCGAGCCGAGATCGGGCTCGCCTATCGCCCGACCGCCATTCACGCTGTAGAGTACGAGCGCTTCCTCCGCCGAGAGCGCCTCCTCGCTGGTCGGGTTCGCCGAGCGAGCGAGCGGGTCCCGCCGATCCACGCACGCGGCGAGGCCCCGGAACGGGTCGAGGAGGTCGAACGGCGCATCGCTCGAGCCGGCCACGAGGTGGCCCCGGACGAGTAAGGTCCGGAACGCATACGCCCATCGAGCCCGCTCGGGGCCAAGCCGCTCCCGAAGCCACGCATCGCTCCAGATGAACCCGGGCTGCACGATCAGGGCCGGGCGGACTTGGTCGAGCTTGCCGAACAATTCGGGAGGAGTAAGCGCGGCGTGCTCGATCCGGCCCGGTGACGGGGTTCGCCCGACCCAGGGGGCGAGCAGGCGAAGCGACCGGTCTACGGCCCGGTCTCCGATCGCGTGGAGCGCGGGGGCGAGTCCTTTCCGGGCGGCCGCCTCGATCGCGCTGGCGAGTTCAGGCTCATTCCCGATCGACATGCCCGTTTCACCGGGACGGTCGGAGTAGGGCGCGGAGAGCCACGCGGTCCTCGGACCGAAGGCCCCGTCCGTGAACGCCTTCACCCCGACGACGCCGAAACGGCCGGTCGGGTCCGGGCGAGCGAGTTCGGTCGAGGGGAACTCCGGTAGTCCGGCGAGGCGCACGTAGACCCGAACACGCGGGAGAGGCCCGCTGGTCTCGGCGACGTCCCGGAGCGTTCGGGCCTCCTCACGGCCCGCGTTCATGCTCGCGACCGTGGTGAGCCCGAACGCGGCCAGTTCCGAGAACGTTCGTTTCAGCGCGTCGGGCACGGGCGGTTGCTCAGAGGCGACGAGCGCACCGATCGCCCGCATCGCCCCTTCATGCAGGATCCCCGTCGGTGTACCGTCCGGGTCCCGCTCGACGCGGCCGTCCGGCGGATCCGGGGTCGTCCGACCGATCCCGACCCGCTCGAGAGCAGCGCCGTTGACGGCGGCGGAGTGGCCGCTCGTGTGGTAGAGGACGACGGGGCGGCCCGCTTCTCCACGGTCCAGCACCTCGCGAGGGGGAGGGCGTCCCTCCCGGAACTGTTCGGATTCCCAACCGGCACCCACGACCGCCCCGCCAGGATGTTCCGCGGCCCACGTCCGGATACACTC
>DAHVAA010000030.1:0-12064 GCA_027314845.1 Thermoplasmata archaeon
AGAGGCCACGGTCGCCTTCCGGTCGACCTGGGAGAGCCCGTCCGCCGCTCCGACCGCGATGGAATCGTGGAGGGTCAGGTAGTACTGTTGCTCCACCAATCCTTCAAGGAAGGGGAGTTCCGTGGTCCCGGGATTCCCGAAGACCTCGCGGATCCCGAGGTGGGTCAGTTGAGAGGAGAGGGCGCGGGCGACCTTCGTCATCCGTCCTTGGGCGGAGTGCCGCCATCCACACGGTAGAGGGGATCCTTACCCTGCAGGTAACGGAGCACGTTCTTCACGGTCTCCTGGAGGAAGCGCTGCTGGGCCTCCCACGTGACCCCCGCGATGTGGGGTGTCAGGAGCGTTCCCGGGGCCTTGAAGATCGGGTCCGAGAAGTCCGGCGGCTCGCTCGGGTACACGTCGAGCCCGGCCCGGATCTTCCCGTCGGTGACGGCGGCGCGCAGCGCGGCCGGGTCGACCAGCTCGGAGCGGGCCGTGTTGATGAAGATCGCCTGGTCCTTCATCGCCGCAAACTCGCGCGCGCCGACGATCCGTTCGGTCGTGGCGGAGAGCGGCAGGTGGAGCGAGACGATGTCCGACTGGGCGAGGAGGTCGGGAAGCTCGACGCGGGTGAGACCGAGCCGCCGCTCCTCTTCGGGGGGAAGCGCGAGGATGTCGGAGTAGATCGTCGCGGTCTCGAACGGTACCAGCCGGGCCGCGAGCTCCCGGCCGATGCGTCCCATGCCGACGATCCCGAAGACCTTGCCCGCAAGGTCGTTCGCGCCCGTCAGCAGGGGCCATTCTCCCCGACGCATCTGCTCGTCGAGGCCACGAAGGTCCCTCAGGAGCGCGAGCGCGAGGAGGACCACGTGCTCGGCGACGGTCTTCGAGTTCGCGACCGGGATGTTCGAGACCCGGATCCCGCGAGCCCGGCACGCCGCAAGGTCGACCCGGTCGTACCCGGTGCTCGCGACCTGGACGAATCGTAGGGCCCGCATTCGGTCGATCGCAGCGGCATTGAGCGCGTGGAAGGTGGTGAGGATCAGGACCTCGATCTCCTCGGGGGCGTAGCGCCCGGCGGCGAAGAGATCGGTCGCGAACTCGATATCGGGCAGGACGGCGCGGACCCGCCGCTCGATCTCGTCGACCGGGACGAACGGGGGAAGGACCGCGCGGGCGCGCACGACGGTCGGTACTCGTCCCCCGCCTAAATCCTTCCGGACGGCGCGCGACGCGACCCGAACGTCGCCGCCGTGGCGGTGAAGGCGCACCCCCCCTCGGCCGCACCACCGACCCCTCCCCGAAGCGTCTACTGCGGAACGACATCGTCCAACGGGGTCGTCACGAAGTGGAGCGGAGGCCGGACCCGAGCGACATTCGCGGCGTTCCACACGGACCCGCTCGCCATGGAGTCGGGCCCGGAAGTGCCCGTCGAGGCGAGCGACGGCGCGACCGCCGGAACGCTCCCTGGAGATTCGAGGTACGCTACGGGCGTGAGGCCGGTCGTGACCGACCGCGCAACGGCGACCCCCGCGTGCTCGATCGAAGGGACTGGGCGACGCGCACGGCTCGGCGCAAGTCGAGCGGAGCGCGGTGGAGGGCCGTCACCGATCGAGTCTCCGATCCGTGGGCCACGTCTCGGACACCCGCGAGAGTCCGGGACCCTCCGCCGAGGACGTCCGTGTCTCGGACTAAGATCGTTCGGGACAAGTACGCCTTCCGCCGGGGGTCGGGATCGCCCTGAGGGTCTTACGCGCCCGCTCAGAAACACCCCTCGGCCCCCACCGGCGCGGGCCGACCGCCCCCGTGCGGGAGGTCGAGCGCACGATCACGGAGGCGGGGGGCGGCGCGCCGTGCGTCGGATGTGGCGTCGCAGCGTCCAGGCGGCAAGTCCCGCGGCGACGACCGCGGTGGCGGTCACGAAGTAGAAGCCGAGCGCGTTGGGCAGCCCTCCCGACGAGGCCGGACGATGGAACGCGACGGGCGCGAGGGTGAAGTTGAGGTCGGAGGACGTCGCGCCCGCGACCGACACCTTCGCCTCGCCCGTAAAGAAGCCAGAGGCCACGACCGTCACGTTGTACGTCCCGTTCGGGAGCGTCGCGACGTACCCCCCTGTGGCGTTGGTGAGGACGCGGAATGTGTTCGATCCGTTCGAGAAGAACAGGGTCGCGTTCGTGACGGGGCCGTGGCCGGAGTTGTTGAGCACCACGCCGTCCGTCGGATAGACGGGGAAGTTGTCGGGGATCAGGCTGAGGCCGGGGACCTGAACCTCCGTGCCGCCAACGGTCACTGAGATGTTCTGCGCGCGGTACCCGGCAGACGTCGCGGTGATCGTGTAACTTCCGTTCGGAAGGTCGAGGGTATAGCTCCCGTTGGGGGCCGATCCCCCCTCGAGCGCAGCGGTGCTCGAGTTGGCGAAGAGGCTCGCGTCCGAGAGCGGCGTATCGTTCGGGTACGCCATCACGCTTCCGACGACGGGGAATGTCCCCGGTGGTGGACCGATCGGGGTCAAGGAAAGGCCGATACCGGCCGCTCCGGCTCCCGCCACGGTCAGGTTCTCCTCCGACGGGGCGAAACCCGATGCGAACGCCGCAAGCCGGTACGTCCCGTTCGGTAGCGACAGGGAGAACGCCCCCGCGGCCGACGTGAGGGTCGAGGCGGACCCCGAACTCGAGTTGGCGTAGACGGTGGCCCCGGCGAGGAGAGCGCCCGAGCTCCTGTCCGTCACGGTGCCGTTCACCGCGAAGGTCGAAGGTGGGCTCGAGCGGGTCGCGAGGGCGAGAGAGATGCCGGAGACCACTTGACCCGTGACGGTCACGTTGGTCGCTGCCGGCAAGTAGCCCGAACTCGTCGCGGTGACCTGATACGTACCGTTTGGCACCGAGAACGAGAAATTACCCGCGGAGTCGGTCGTGGTGGCGACGGGGGATGCGGAGCCGTTCGCAAAGACCTCGGCTCCCGCGAGGGGGCTTCCGGATGCGTTCGTCACTCTCCCGGTGACCGAGTAGTTCTGCGGCGGTGGCGAACCGGTGAAGTTGAAGAGGCTCTTCATCGCCGGGAACTGGGCCGTTCCGTCGTTGTGGCCCGTGCTCCCGAGGCCGAGCAGCCACTCGGTCGTGGAGAGAAGGTTGTAGTGGCTCGAGTTCCCCGCGTACGCGCCCCCGTGGAGGGTGTACGGGCTGACGGCCGCGAAGTACACGGGGCCGCCGACCAGCCCGTTGTACCCGGAGTCGGGGAGCTTCCCCGTCGACTCGTCCCACACGATGAAGACGACCGTCGAGGAGAACCACGATTGGGCCATCAGCTTCGGCACGAACCGGGACAGCCATGTATCGGCGTAGGCCGCGTTGGTGTTGTGGCCGTCATTGAGGAGGTTCGGAGTGATCCAGGTGTACGCCGCCGGCGTCGTGGTGAACGGGAAGTCGGCGGTCAGGTTCGCGATCGCGAGGTCGTGGCTCGCGCAGACGCTCGAAATGTCCGTGAAGTCGACGAACGGGTTGTGGCGGACAGCGTAGTTCCCGCTGCTGACGGTCTGGCAGTTCTTCGTGGCGCTCTCCATGTACGCGTTCCAGGAAAGCCCGGCCGTCGTGAGGAGGTTGCCGATGTTGTTGTCCGGGTACGTATGGTAGCTGTCCGACCCGCACTGCAGCGGGGTTCCCGCGGTCGAGGAGAGGTAGTTGGGGGCGGAGGGGTGACAGACCGCGTAGTACCCGGTCGGAGGCTTGTTCGTGAACGGGTCGCCGCCCCAGGCGTAGCTCTTCGCGAGGCTCGTCTCGTACGGAACGACCCCGTAGACCTGGTCGACGCCCTTGTTCTCCAGCATGATGGTGATCACGTGGCGGATCGGCGTGGGGTAGGAGACCGCGGCGGGCGCGGGGAGCTTCCCGGCCGGGTTCGCCGGCGAGCTCGCGGCGGCTCCGCCCGGGAGGAGGACCAGCACGCTCGACCCGAGCAGCAGGGCGACCAGCAGGCCCGCCACGACCAGCGGGCCTACAGCGCCGAGTCTCGCCGCTCGCGAGTCTCTGGGCGGGGGGCGGTTTCGGGGACGGGTGGATTGACGCAAAGGAAGGACGCGACAACGCATCCATGCGTAGGGCGATACTTCGTGACGCCGGTTCCTATATCTGTGTTACGTACTTACGTCGCCCGCGCCTCACTTTCCGGTCCGGGTCGGCGCGCGAGGGCGTGTCTCCTCCGTTTCGAGTTCGCCTGGCCGTCTAGGAGGGGAATCCGCCGCACCTCCTCGCTGCCGGCAAGGATTAAACCAACCTTCCCGCTCGCGACGTTCGATGGTCCCACGGTGTTCGGCGACCACCGGAGAGCGTCGGTCGGCCACGGTCCGGGTCCGCGGGGCGGAAGCGAACACGGCGGGCGGCCACCCTCGGCTGTCGACCCGGCGCGACCGCGGGCGTCGTGGTCCTGTCTCTCTCCGTTCTTCCGGACCGTAAGGCGGAGGGTCGATGAGCGACGGACGGCCCCGTGGGATTTCGGAGCCGGGGGCATCGGTTTCCGTTATTCTCGCCGTTTTGAACGAACGGGAGAACCTCCCGCACGTGATCCCGCGCATTCTTGCGCAGGGGTTTCCGAACCTCGAGGTCATCGTGATCGACGACGGCAGCACCGACGGAACTCGAGAATACCTTCGGGAGATCGGTTCGCGCGATCCCCGGGTCCGGGCGGTCTTCCACGACGGCAAGCAGACCACTCTGCGCGCCCAATGCCAGGGAATCGCTGCGGCGAGAGGAGAATTCATCGTCGTGATGGATGCCGACTTGCAGCACCCTCCGGAGAGCCTGCCCGCGATGATGCGCGTGCTCGAGGGCGGCGCCGCGCTCGTCGTCGCGAGCCGCTACGCGCCGGGAGGTTCTCCGGGGGTCCGCACACCGTACCGGATCCTGCTCTCCCGGGGAGCCGAGTGGATCGCGAAAGCGTGGTTGCCATCGACCCGTCGCGTCTCCGACCCCGTCTCCGGCTATTTCGGCTTCCGCCGAGAAATCTGGCATCCGCTGGACCCCGAATCTCGCGGGTACAAACTCCTCCTCTTCGTCCTCGCGATGGCGGAGGGCCGTCGACTGGGTGAAGTGGGCTTCCGGTTCGAGGCCCGCACCCGGGGGGACAGCAAAGTGACGGAGAGCGTGGCGTTCGTCCGCCTCTTCTTGGCAGAAATCTTCCTGGCGCGACGGTTCGCCCGTGGGATGCGCCGGAACGCCACCCGAACCGGGATTGCCCCGCCGCCGGCCCAGCACCACCGATCATGACGCCGTCCTCGCCGGGCGCACCGACTTCGACCACCGACGTCGGCGCCTGGACCCACACGCGCGGGCGTGCGGCCGGAAGGAGCTTCCCTTTCGGACGCGACGGCGCGGTTTATAATACGACGTGGTGAGTGCGTGCCGTCGGTTTCGCGACCGATTGCCGAGTGAGGAATGCGCGTACTCATCACCGGGGCATCAGGGTTCATCGGCAAGCACCTCTGCGAGTCGGCGCTCCGACAAGGGCACGAGGTCACCGGGACGTACTACTCGGAGACCGAGCTCGCTGCCCGTGACCTTCCGCGCGAAGGGGTCCGGTGGGTGCACCTCGACATGCAGGACCGGAACGAAGTGAACCGTCGGGTCGACGAGCTCCGGCCCGAAGGGGTGTTTCACCTCGCCGCCCAGGCATATGCCCAAAAAGCCTGGCGGGACCCGGAAGACACGTTTCGGACGAACGTCCTCGGCACGATCTACCTCTACGAGGCCCTTCGAAAGCACCCGCCGACCCAAGGGACGCTGCTCGCCGCCTCGGGGGCCTCGTACGGTGTACCTCCCAGTCTTCCCGTCCACGAGAACATGCCCCTCAACCCGACGAACCCCTACGGGGTCTCGAAGGCGTGTCAGGACATGCTGTCGCTGCAGTACGCCCTGAACTTCGACCTGCGCATCCTGCGGGCCCGTCTGTTCGGTACCACCGGACCCGGGAAGACCGGCGACGCCATGAACGACTTCGCGAAGCAGGTCGCCGCGGCCGA
Organism: Thermoplasmata archaeon; assembly: GCA_027314845.1. Next base: position 5,990 of record DAHVAA010000030.1, read on the forward strand.
GAAGGAACAGCGACCCGCGTCGTTGAAGGTCGGCAACCTGGACACCCTCCGGGACATATCCGACATCCGGGACGTAACCCGCGCGCTATGGCTGATCTTTGAGAAGGGCGACCCCGAAGTGCCCGTCAACGTCGCGGCGGGGGTCAGCTACTCGATCCGGATGATCGCGGACCGGTTGGTGGGCCTCTCCCGGGTCCCGCTCGGTGTCGTACCGGACCCGGCGCTGATGCGGCCGACCGACGAGCCCGACAACCGGGCGGACGTGGGCCGCTTGAGGGGCCTGGGCTACCGACCCGAGTACCCCCTCGAGCGTACGATCTCCGATGCGCTCGACTTCTGGCGGGCGAGCCTCGCGTAGGGCGCGCGGCCCGCGAAACGACCGGTGCCCCGACGCGCTCGTCAGCGCGCCGGATCCGGACGGCGGGCGACGACGTACTCCTCGAAGCCGTAGAGGTCCCAGAGCATCGGGCCCGTCACCCCCCCCAACCAAGGAGAGAAGACGATCTTCACGGGCATCAGGACGAGGTTCCGGGCGAGCCGTGTGCGTCCGCGGTCGAGGATCACGAACCCGAGCTCCTTGAGCAACCCCGCCACGTCGCCCTCCGGGAGGACGGTCACGTGCGTGGGATCGTCGTAGAAGTTCAGGGTGTCCTTGCGGTGGGGGAATCGGACCGAATCGGCGTGGGGGTGGGCGACGTAGATCGTCCCGCCCGTCGCGACCTTCGTGGCCGCGAGGCGAACCAGATCACGTCCCCGGCGCAAGTGCTCGACGATGTGGGCGAGCACAACGAGGTCGAACGAGCCATCCGGAAGGTCCTTCAGGTCCCACGTCTCGAGATCGACCTTCCGGAAATCTTCGATCAGGGCCATGTCCGCCGATGTGTTGTTGAAGATGTCGCGGTCGACCCCGGTGTATCGGCTCCTCGGGTACTGGGTCTTGAAGTATCGTGGGGAGTGGTTCCCGCAGCCAAAGTCGAGGATGCGGACGGCCGAGTCCCGTTGGTTCCATTCCGAGAGACGGACGAGCTTGTCCGGTTTGAAGAGGTCGAACAGGAGACGGTTCGAGCAGACCCGCTCGCTCGGGATCATTGGACTCGCCTACCCCTCGACCGGGGTCGTGCACGGGTGGGAGGTACCCCGCACTGCGGCCTCCAGGTCTCTCGACGGTCGAACGCTCACTATCCCACCGGTCCCCCGCTGTCGAGTTGCGTGAACACGCTTCCGCCGAAGAGGACGTTCGGCAAGGTTCCCGAGCTCTTCCCCACGACTTCGATGAACGCCGGGTACGGCACGTCCACCAGGGCGGTTACCTCGCTCCAGCCCGAGGGGAGGCTGGACGACCTAACGGTCTGCGCCCCTAGGATCGTTTGACCGTCGTTGATGGTGATCTCGAGGAGGATCGATCCCGGCGCGGTCGACGCCGCCTGGACCCAGGTGCCAATCAGGTAATGTCCCGGGGGCACGAGGAGATACGGTCCGTACCACAGCGTCGCCGTGCTCGGTCGTTGCACTGGTTCGATGTACGCCCCGTACGGCGCTCCCCCTCCCGACTCAAGGGACGCGGTTCCGGGCTCGAACGACGAGGGCGCGGCAATGGAGTGGAAGGGCGCGAAGAGCACGGGAGTCCCGTTGTACCCGAGCTGGTAGAGCAACGCCCCGTCATCGTACGCGTACACGCCGTACGGGATCGTCACGCTCTGCTGGAGGCTCCCGTACCAAGTGAGAGGCGGGTCGGGCGGAGGAAGGGGTGCGGTGAACCAGTACGAGTGAAGGTCGACAACAAGGAACTGGGTTCCCTGGAAGTAGTACGGATAGGCGTCGATCCGGTTCGCGAGTTGGGGGAAGAGGTCGGGTTCGGCCGAGACCGAGGCGCCGGCCGGTATCAGACCGAGGACCGAATCGAGGGCGTGATCGTGTGGGGTGGGCAGCTTGCCCGTTCCGAGCCAGGAGTAGTGCGTGAGCGGGGATGCCGGGCTGAACCAGACCTGCGAGGGGAGCGCCAAGACGACGAGAACGAGGGCGACGGCTACCGGTCGTGACACGGGCGCTCCGAGCCGGCCCCGGCTTCGCATCGAGAAGAACGCCGGCCGGCGCGCTCGAGGGGGCGCCCGCCTCGAAGTTCTCGCGGCGGTCCTCCCGGCACGGAACTTTGGTCCCGACCACTTTAAGAAACGGTCGAGGCCCGAGGCTGTCGCGACGAAAAGAAAGGGGACGACGAGGAACGCGTACTGGTCTCCGACCGGCTGGCTGTAGCTCACGTCGGCCGAAACCACGGCGACAAGGAGCCACGGGACTGCGGGAAGGAGGTCGACCGCGCCCAGAGGCCAGGCGAACAGCGCGGCGATCAGCAAGATCGCGAGAAACGCGATCTTGTGAGGACCGAAGGCGGTGATAGATTGGTAGACCAGCTCCGGTCGGGTGAACAGGTTGTCGAAGATCCCGAGTATTGAACCGCCGAGCGGGCCGATCTGGGTGATAGGAGGCGTGCCCGGAGAGATCATCTTCGGGAAGGCGAACCACACCAACGTGAGGGGCACCGAAGCCACGGTGACGGCGAGCGGGAACCAGCCGGCACGTATCGCGCGGGGCCAGCGAACGACCGGAACCGATTGTCGCGCCGTGCCGATCTGTCGTATTGCGACGGTGAGCGCGAGGCCGCCCAGGATGAGCGGGGCGAACTCCACCGTACAGAGCAACAGCGCGACGGCGACCCCGGCGAGCCAGGGGCGTCGGCTCTCCCACGCGTAGAGCGCGGTCAGCGCCGTGATCGGAACGAACGCCTCGACGTGGAAGTCGTAAAGCATCCCTCCGAGCAGGGGAGGCGAGACGAGATAGAGACCGGCGAGCGTCAGCGCGATCGTGGGGTCGATGCGCCGTCTAGCGAGAGCGAAGAGGGGAAATGCGGACCCCCCAAGGGCACAGCTCTGCAGCACCATCAGCGTAAGCGGGCCCGGGAACGCCGCGTAGATCGGCACGAACAGGAAGAGGATCGGGCTCCAGTGGACACCCAGGAAGCTTCCGCTCGAGTTCCAGAAGAGCTCGGCCGTGTAGTAGAAGAGCCGATGGTCGTGGCTGGCGGTCCAGAGCGACTGCTGAAGGATGCCGATATCCCAGGCGTTCGTGTAGAATGCGAGGTAGCGCAGATAACAGAGGGCGGTCGTTCCCTCCACGAAGACCACGGTGAAGTACAGGAGGACCCAGGTGTGAGGCGTCATCTCCGACCACCGCTTCCACAGCGCGCGAGGGACGTGGGCGATGGACTCGGCCATCCGATGGGGCGAGCCCGCCCGGCCGGGCGACGGATCCATCGGGCTCACGCGGGCCTCGCCCGTCGATCCACGACGGCCGGGTAGACGGTCCGGTCGAGCACCGAGGCTGACTCCGCCCAGGTCCGGTGCGACGCGAGCTCGCGCAGGTGGGCTCCAAGTCGCGCCTCGAGCTCTGGATCGGAAAGGAGCCGTCGCACCGCGGCCGAAAGCTCGCCCACGCTCCCCGGGGTTACGAGGAGGGCGTCCTGTCCGTCGTGCAATTCGTCCGCGAAGCGGGAGATCCGCGATGCGACGAGGGGTTTGCCGGTCGAGGCGAGGCGACTGAGGCTAGCGCTCCCCCCGTGACTGAACCGCATCGTGTAGGGCAGCACAAGGATCTCCGCGGTTCGAAGGAGCTCGTCGAGCTCCGCGGCGTCCAAGAATCCGGTAAATCGAACCCGATCCTCGACGCGCAGCTCTCTCGCCCGTTGGCGAAGCGCGGCCACAAAAGCCGGACCGCCCGCACCGAGCTGAGGCGAGACTTCACCGGCGAAGGTCAGGGAGAGCTGCGGAAAGTCTGGAGCCAAGAGCGCAAAGGCCGGGAGCAGGACGTCCAGCCCTTTCGTTGGGTCGAGAAACCCATGGAAGACGAGCGCTCGCGTCCTATCGGGCGAGACGACTTTGGCCGATTCGGAGGCCACGGGGGGGGCCCGGGAAAACTGCCAGCCTACCGGCACGACCCAGACCCGCCCTGCGTCCAGATGATACTGATCGACGAGACTGTCGCGCATCGAGCGCGTGCAGACTACCACCCCATCGGACCAGCGACCCAGGATTCGGTCGAAACCGCGGAGGAGACGAGGGAGGATCCTCGGAGGCCAGCGTTCGAGAGCGAGTCCGGCGACCGGCTCGATCCGACTCGGGTCGATGACGCTCTGGAACTGCACGACAGTGCGATACCCGTTCAAACGGAGTAGCAGGACCAGCAGAGGAAACAGTGGCACGGTCGGGGGGCCCCCGTACAGGAAGAAGTGGTGCATGACGTGAACCACCGCGTCGCGGCCCGGGTGCGCGTTCCGGACGGCCGAGACCACCCGGAAGGGATACCGCCAGTCGTCCTTCCTCCAACCGCGGAACACGAGGGGATCCGGTAACGGCGGGTCGCCCGTGCGGTTGGCCACGACCCGAGTCTCGCGCAGGGCGCGCAACGACTGGACGAGTTGGAACGCGTCTCGTCCGACGCCGCAGTGCTCCGGCGGGTACGTAGAGACGATCACCACCGCGGTCCCGCTCACGCACTCACCCCGATTCTAGGCGCCGGTCGACCCGGTGCGCCCGCCGGGGCTCGAGCCGCGAAGCGAAGAAGAACCCTTGCGGGAACCGCGACGATCTCGTCTGTTTCCGCCGGAGGCGGCCCCAGCGTTCATGGGCGCTCGCACCTCACGTTCCTCGAGCTCTCCACACCGGTCCGACATCTTCCGTGGCGACAAGCATATTTGTACCCTGCGCCCCTTCGCCGACGTGGCGATTTCTGTGGTGGAGGGGGCGGGCGGCCTCCTCTTCCTGTTCCTCGCCACGCTCCCCTTCGGCGCGGTCATCGTGCGCGTTGGGGAATGGTTTGTACAGCGGAAACTGAAATTCTCCGTGTTTGAGCGCGGTCTTCTGGCGTTTTACGCGACGGGAGCCGTTCTCTTTGCGGTCGCCTCGCTACCGGCCCCGCTCTACTGGAGCTGGACTCCGGTCCTCGTGCTCGCTCTCGGGGTGGCGGCGGACTCCGTAATCTCCGTCCGGGAACGGGGAGTCGGTGCCCGTTGGGCGGCGCATCAACTACTGGGAACCGTTTCGGGGATCCTCGTCGTCCTCGGAACCGCCCTCCTCTTCCTGTTCGAGTTCGTTCCGTCGAATGCCGTTGCCTTTCCCAACGCATGGGACGGGAGCGCCACCACGCTCTGGATGGCCCTCACCCTCTCGCAGCATACCCTGCCGTGGACCCTACGTCCGTACGCCTCGTGGGGGGTTGTCTACCCCCTCGGCACCACCGTCTGGATGACGCTCCCGGTTGCGCTTCTCGGCTGGCCGATCACTTCGGCTCCCCAGAATCTCACCCCGTTGTTCCTTAGCCTGTCGCTCGCGGGGTCCTACTGCTGGGGTTCCCGGCTCGATCCTCGTGCGAACGGACGCCCGATGAATCTCGGGTTCGTCTTCGCCCTCTTCTTTGGGGGGGTGGCCTCCTGGCCGCGCCTCTTCGTCGGCGGCTCGTACGACTTCGCTCTCGCGGTCCCTCTACTCTTCGTCTTCCTCGGGTGGACCGGGCCGCTGGTGACGGACCGGGTCCCGACCTGGCGAGAGACGGCCGGGCTTGGAGTGGTCCTCGGAATCCTGGGTTCGTTGAGCGCGGTCGCGGCGGAGGCGGCCGTGCTGATCCTCGGGGCCACGCTGCTGGTCTCTCCTCGATCGGGCCCTGACCGCATTCGCCGCTGGGCGTTTCGAATCGCCGGAGCGATCGGGATTGGACTCGCCGCGGTCGTCCGGAGCTGGGCGTCGATCCTCGTGTGGTTTCGGTATCCGGGACACGTCCTCACGGCGGCCGGGAGCCCGCCCTACGCGGTCCCCCCGCCCCTCTACGCCTTCAATCTTTCCCTGGTACAAGGGGAGCTCGACCCGTTCGTGCCGTGGAAGGAGAAGATCTCGCCCGTCCCCTACCTCGCCGTGGAGCTGCAGGTCCTGCTCGCCGTCGGGACGATCCTCGCGCTCCTTTCGTTGACGAGATGGGGGGGCGCGGTACGACGGGCGCTCCCGGCCGAGCTGACCCGGCCCGTCCTCGCCG
>DAHVAA010000030.1:12074-12364 GCA_027314845.1 Thermoplasmata archaeon
TCTTCCTCGCGACGGTGGTGACCGTGATATCGACCGCCCCGGGAAGCCCGTTGGCCGGCCTCGAGCTCATCACGTCGCCCGAAGAGTTCTCGGTGCTCCTGTTCGTCTTCTTCCAGGTGATCATGCTGTTCCCCCTGGTCGTGGTCGCCCGTTGGAGTCTTGACTCTCCCTCCGCGCGCCGGCCCAAGGCAGGTTCCCGAACCGCGACCGAAGCGCCGTCGTACGCGCCCCGTGGCCGACCGCGCGCCAATAGGGGGTCCGGAGCCTCTCGGGCGGCCGTCGTGCTGGCG
>DAHVAA010000031.1 GCA_027314845.1 Thermoplasmata archaeon
CCCGCGGTTTCGAACCCAGGTCGTTGGCTTCGAAGGCCAACAGGATAGTCCAGACTACCCCACAAGCCCGACCGGGCCCGCGAGGGGGCGGGGGCTATTTGGCCGTTCCGCGCCGGCGGCTCAACCGGCGCCCGCGGGGGCCGGGGTCCGATCGCGGGGCCGGAAGCGGTCGAGGGTCGTCTGCGCGGTCGAGCCCGGGAAGAGCGTCGCGACCGAATCGGTCAGGATCTGGATCCGCTGGCGGACGTACGGGGTGATCCCCTCGATCTCGCCGAGCCGCTGGGAGAGCGGGAGGTACTTCCGCACCGACGCCTCGTAGACGCTCGACAAAAGCTCGCCGTCGCACCGGCCCCCACCCTTCCCCGTCGCCGCGCACCGACCCGATAGGGGCGGGCGGCGGTAGACCACCCCACAGTCCTTGCACCGGAAGCGCTGCGTCGCGTAGCTCTTCAGGTTGCCCATCACGTCGGGCAGGAAGTGCGCGTTGAGGACCAGCGTGACAGCCTCGGCCACGTCGACCGCACGGATCTGGGTCGCGAGCAGGACCGACCGCTCCACCATGTCGCTCATCGAGCGGCCATCGCGGTACGCCGACCGAACCGGGCCCCCCGCGACGTCCGACGTGTCGTGCGTGAAGCCGTAGCCCGAGAGGGCGCGGTCGGAGCCGAGCCGATGGCCGACGAGGTCGAGGAGCGGCTCGACCTCCTTCGCCGAGCGGCCCTCGGCCGCGGCCCGGTACAGGGCGAGCGAGTGATGGCTCGAGACGTCGACGTTGTGCGCCTCCTTGTCGACCTCGGTCGCGACGAGCCGGGTCGTCAGGACGAGCGGCTTGTCCATCAGGGCACCGCGACTTTCGGGCAGGTACGCCCGGGAGAAGTTGAGCAGCGCGTCGAGCAGGAGCGTGACGGAGTCCTCGTCCCCGTCGCAGTTCCGGCGCTTCGCCGCGTGGAAGACGGGAGGGGCAAAGCAGGCCTCGGCGTCGGTGAACCCGATCAGGCGCCCCGCGACCCCGCCGGAGGTGTGAGGAGCGAGCGCGATGACGATCGCGCCGACAAGGTCCTCGGGCCGCTGGGCGGAGTAGTACGGGTCGAGGTTGTAGACCCGCACGAGCTCGTCGTCGACGAACTGGGCGAGCCGGGTGAGATACTCTCCGCACGAGCGCGAAACGACCAGGTCCTGGGGAGCGAGCTCGACCAACTGGTCCGGCCGGGTGAGCTCGGCGCCGGTCCAGTCCGTCGCGTAGCCGAGACGACGAAGTGTCGCGACGTCGGTCCCGACCTCCGCAGGTCGGAAATGGGAGAGCGGGAGGTCGGTGAGGTCGAAGCGCGCCGTGCCGTCCTGGTAGACGGAGATCCCGTGCACGGCGCGCAGGATCCCCTTCTCGATCGGCTCGGGAACTTTCCCGGGCGAAGTGAGTCCCTTGACCCCCTTCACGACCGGCACCTTGCCGAGGTGCAGGCGCGTCAGCGCATCGCTCCAGAGCCGGGCGATCGGGAGCGGGTGTCGGCGCACGTCCCCGGTCGGCTCGGTGTGCCGGCCGCAAGGACAACGCGTCCAGACCGTCGCCCGCCCGCAGCCGGGGCAGATGCGCACGCCGAGGTCGACCTCGGCACCGTCGCGCATCGTCCGGCGGGCCGCTTCGGGGACGGAGCGGGTTGGGCCACCGGCCGCTCCGACGGGGAAGAGCCCGTGGACGTTCGGCTGCATGCTCCGCTGGTAGGCCTTCTCGGGCCGGCCGACCCGGCCACCCACCCGAGACGGACCCCGCGCGCGGACGACGACCCCGCTCAGGCGTTGGACGTACCGCAGGGGGTCGGCGTCGACCGGCTCGAGCGGGCTCCGCCGGACGAGGAGTGGGCCCTCGACCTCGAGTCCGAGCCCGCCCACCAGACCGGCGCTTGGGTCGGGTTCTCCCCGCAGCCGGTCCGCGTCAACCGGATAGAAGAGGAAACCGAGGCGCTCGAGCGTCTCCCTCCAGGCCGGGTCGGCGGGGAGCTCGAGGCTTCCGTCGGCCCATCGGCCGGTGCGCTCGACGAACTCCGCGAGCGCTCGGATCTCGGCCGAGCTGAGGTCGTGCCAGAACAATAGGAACCGGGGGTGCAGCGGCACCCCGTTCGTGCGGGCGAGCCCGACCGCCTCCGAGTAGGTGGCGACCCCCAACCCGAGGACCGGGTCAACGCCCGCGGCGACCAGTTCGGCCGCGTGCCAGTCGAGGGAATAGGCCCCCGGGACGAGCGCTCGGTTGTTCTCGAGGAACTCCCCGAAGGAAACGAGGATCTCCCCGAGATCGATGATCCGGCGCACACGGCCGCGGACCGCCTCCGCGCGGGTGACCTCGTGGACCGACGTCACGGTCCCGTCGTCCAGCTCGACGATCGGGCCCTCGACAGTGTCGCAGACCCCCATCGCGGCCGCCTTCCCCGGATATTCGAGCTTCACCTGGGTGCCGATCGCGACGAAGTGCTGCAGGATCACCATCGTCGCGGGATTGACCGCGCACGCAGCGAGCCCCGTCGTGCGGGCTCGACCGTAGACCAGACGGAAGCCGCCGGGATGGTTCGGGTGCGCGAGCACGGGGCGGCCCCCGACGGAATCCTGCAGGTATTTCGGGGTCCGCGCGTCCTCCTCGTCGGTCGCGTGGTGGCCGAGCTCCGCGAGGAACTCCCAGCCATCCAGCCCGAGCTTATCGACGATCTTTCGCAGCTTCGCCGCCTTCTGACAGAGGCCCTCGGCGATGACGAGGCAGGCCCCGCCGCGGATCCCGTTCGTCGGGACGCGCGGGAGGTTGCGAAAGGCGCTCACCTCGGCGTCGCCTTCGGTCGACTCGCCCGAGATCGCGACCGGTACGTGCCGGACGACGAGCTCGATCTCCTCGGGCGTCGGGACGTACTGAAGATGCTGATGGTACTTGTAGAGCGGGATCTCCTCCTTGTACCGCTCCACCTCCTCGCGGTCCGGCCGGAACGGCTCGAGCCCGAGGTCGCGACGCACGATGTCGGCGAGGAGCACGCTCAGGGCCTGGGCAGTACCGCCCGCCGCCCGGATCGGCCCCGCGTAGTACAGCTCGATGTACCCCTTGCGGTCGCGGCCCTCCCGTACGTGGACCTCGGCCAACCCCTCGAGCGGCGCGACGAGGATCCCCTCCGTCAGGATCGCGAGCCCGACCCGCAGCGCGGCGTCGACCCGGTCGGCGAGCGAATCGCTTCGGCGCGTATCGCCGGCGAGGCGGCGCGCGATCGTGACGGCCACCTCCTCGCGGGGCATCTCGGCGGAGAGGGCGCGGATCTCCTCGGAGATCCCTTCGATGCCGAGGTGCGAAAGGAGCTTCTCCACGCGCATCGCCATGTCCTGCGCACGCGGTATTTCGGGACGAACTTCCGGGTCGAGCCCCTCGCGGCGCGCCCGCTCGGCGACCTCGTACGCGCGGTCGACCGACGATTCGATCGCGCGAAAATAGGACTCCACGCCTTGCGGAGGAGTCCCCCGTCTCATAAGGATGCGGCGACCGCGCTCGCGTGGCCGGCAGCCAAGCTCAAATGAGGGGTGGCGGTCGGGCAGCCGGGTGATGAAGTCCACCCTCAACCGCTCCGCCCGGGGCTGATGACTTCTATTTCCCGCCGGGCGCCGCCGGGGAGCGCCTCCCCGGGAACGGAGGAGAGCGGTGGACCTAGCACAAGCGCGGCTCGTGGGCCTCGTGGCCCTGGGGGGAGCGATCGGCTCGGTGCTTCGGTACGGGGTGACCGGCGCCTTGACCACTCGCGACTTTCCCTGGGGCACGTTCGTGGTGAACTTCTCCGGAACGTTCCTTCTCGCCCTGTGCTTCTTTGCCTTCCTTCAGGGAGGCGCGCTCGCTCCGGACCTCCGCACGTTCCTGTTCGTCGGGATCTTCGGCGGCTACACGACGTTCTCCACGTTTGGATTGGAAACGGTCTCTCTCTACGTTGAGGGGGACACGCTGCTCGCGGCCGCCAACGTCCTCTTGAACGCCGGCCTGTGCTTGGCCGGGGGCTTCCTCGGTCGGGCGGCGGGGCTCTCCTTCGGGATCGGGTGAACGGAATGGAGTTGGTGGAACGCGCCGTGCGCGTCAAGATCTACCTCGGAGAGTCCGACCAGTACCAAGGCCGCCCCGCGTACAAAGCCGTGGTCGAGTTCCTGCGAGCCCACGGCCTCTGGGGGGCAACGGTCACGCGCGGGATCTACGGCTACGGCAAACGGAGCCGGCTGCACTCGGCCTCGGCGTTGCGATTGAGCGAAGACCTTCCGCTGGTCATCGAGGCGGTCGATGCCGAGAGCAAGATCCTCCCGCTGATCCCCGAGCTCAGCGAGATGGTGAAGGGCGGCCTCATCACGATGGACGACGTCCGGGTGCTCCGGCACCTCGGCTGAGCGGGCCGCCGGTCTCCCGTGCGCGCCGCCTGGCGGAGGGTTCCTCAGCTCTGCGGTGGCGGGGACCCGCCGGCGACCGGTGGGTTGGCCGCCCCCGGCGGGACGACCGCCGAGGCCTGAGGAGGGGTCGCCCCCGGGGCGCCAGAATCCGACCACGGTAGGATCCGCGCATAGATCAGCAGCAGGAGGATTCCCGGGACCACCCCGAAAATGAGCGCGAGGATCCCCCAGAGGAGAAGGGGCTCCTTGAGCGCCGAATAGCGCCCCGCCGAGAGAAGGGCAAGCCAACCGCCGATCCGGTCGAGGAGCAGGATGTCGACCACGACCCAGACGAGGGCGTAGACGAGGCCCCCGATCCCACCCCCGTAGAAGTGCAGGGCGATGGCCGAGAGCACGATCGTGACCACGCTCAGTAGCCCGACCAGGAGGCCGACGAGCACCCAGATCCGGGTCAGCGTGCGGGTCGTTCCGAGGAGCGATACGAGATTCGAGTTCTCTACAGAACCGGGCGGAGCGCCCGCAGACGAGGAAGCGGCCACGAAACGAGACGAGCCTTACTACAATAAATTGGCACCGCTCGGTCGGGGTCCTCCCCGTTTCTCGGTTTTCGGGCCCCGGTGCGACGCGTCGAGCACGCCCCGCGGCTTCCGCCCGATCCCCTCCGTCCTCGTGCTCGGAAGCGGCAACCTCCCGGCGCATCCGTCTCGTCCCGCCGGCATCGACGCGCACCGGCCCGCCGCCGTAGTCTGCTTCGGGAACAACGGTTCGACTCGAGACAACTTCCGCTAAACGCAAACGTTTATGTACGAAACTCAAGAGTCCATTGTCGGAGCGTATGACGCTCGTCTGACAAACGGGAGCGAGGAACTACCGATGAAGTCCATCATCCAGGAAGCGATCGCGAAGCACCAGGAGAACCAATCCCTGGTCGAAGAGAAGAAGCCGGCCGCGCCGATCTACGCGAACCCCGACGATGCCGAGCTCGCGAAGTTGGCGGAGACCCTGAAGGTCAACATCCGGATCGTCGGATGCGGGGGCGGCGGGTCGAACACGATCAACCGATGCGTCGAAGAAGGGATCCAGGGCGCCGAGATGTGCGCCATCAACACGGATGCCAAACACCTCCTCACCATCCACGCGCCCCGCAAGATCCTCATCGGCCGCCGGGCCACGAAGGGGCTCGGCGCCGGAGCCCGCCCCGAGATCGGGGAGGAGGCGGCCCGAGAGAATGAGGAGGAGCTGCGGCAGTTCCTGAACGGCGCCCACATCGTGTTCATTACCGCGGGGATGGGCGGGGGGACCGGTACCGGCTCCGCGCACCTCGTGGCCCGGCTCGCGAAGGAGGCGGGCGCACTCACGATGGGGGTCGTTACCCTCCCGTTCGCCGGTGAAGGCGCCGCGCGCATGGAGCAGGCCCGTGACGGGCTCGAGCGCCTGCGCCGCGTGTGCGACACCACCATCGTCATCCAGAACGACAAGCTCCTCGAGCTCGTCCCGCGGATGCCGCTCGACTCCGCGTTCAAGCTCGCCGACGCGGTCCTGATGACCGCGATCAAGGGCATCACTGAGATCGTCACGAGACCCGGCCTCGTCAACCTCGACTACGCCGACATCCTGACCGTCATGAAGGACGGCGGGGTCGCCCTCATCGGGCTCGGCGAGAGCGAGAGCGCGACGGACCGCGTGACCGAGGCCGTCACCGAGGCGCTCACCTCACCGCTCCTCGGCTCCGTCGAGCTCAAGGACGCGACCGGCGCCCTCGTCCGCGTGATCGGTGGGCCGACGATGACCGTCAGCGAGGCCGAGAAGGCCGCGGCCCTGGTCGGCGGCAAGATCTCGAAGCGGGCCCGCATCATCTGGGGTTGCTCCGTCGAGAACTCCCCCGAGATGGAGAACACCATCAAGGTGCTCCTCATCATCACGGGCGTCCGCGCACAGAGCCTCCTCGGACAGAAGGGAGGCTACGCGGCCGGTGAGTCCGAGGAAGTCATCGACCTCGTCCGGTAAGCCGAGACCGCTCCGACCCCGCTACCTCGGTCTCGAGGTGGCGGGGGAACACCTTCCACCCTATCCTTCCTCGCGGTGGTGGGAGGAGGCGCTGCGCGCCGTTCTCCGCTCGGCGTTCGAGGGATCGCCGGGGACTCTCCGCGTGGTGCGCTCCGAAGGGCCCCGTGCCATCATCGAGGTCGACCAGTTCCACACCGTGGCCCTTCGATCCGCGCTCGAGCGGAGCCCCACCGACGTCTCGAGTCTTCGGTTCTCGACCTTCCGCACCTGGGGCACCCTCGTCGGAGCGAAAGCATGGCTTCGGCGGGGCAAAGGCACGACGGAAGGTCGGACTCGCGCGAGCGACGACCCGCCTTCGCGGCTCTCCCGGTCGCTCAGTGGAGAGAGATCGAGTAGACCGCGAGGTCGATCGTGAGCGAGGACGCGGGCAGTCGGAAGGTGACCGTACCGAGGGACTGGCCGGGCTGATACGGTCCGGTGCACGCGGCCGAGCCTGTCGGCGCACTGCAGCTGACATGTCCGTAGAACGCGGCGATCCCTTGGAAGTAGTGGATCCACGCGTAGGCGTACGGCGTCTGGAAGACGATCTTCAGCGATTGGGACGGGTTCAGATACCAGCCGTTCCCGGGGAACGTGGAGCGGTAGGTCGACACGAGATGGAGCACCGCCGCCGCGGTGCCGAGTCCGCTCTCGGTCCCGACCGTGTTGAGGAACGAGGGGATCACGACCGTCGCGGCGCCGAACGCATACGAAATCGCGGGCGGGTCGATCATGATGGGGTAGCCCCCCGACTGGGCGTAGACGACCGCGCCCTGGTCGAACGCGACCTCGGCCGATGGGGCGTAGGTGTTCCGGAGACTGACGAGCAGACCCGCCGAAAAGACGGTCGCTCCGCCGCCGTTGTACTGGGGGAAGTAGATGCAAGCGTACTGGGGCGGGGTGTTGTAGATGTACTTCCAGCCGTTGGCCAAGCTGCCCTGGGTGTTGTTGTAGACGGTGTTGTTGTAGTAGACCGTCGCCCCCTTCACCTGCTTGTCGGCCCCGGTCACGGAATCGGTGCTCGATAGGTTGCCATACGGGCAGAGCGGGGTCGTCGGGTTCAGCGGGTCGAATCCGGTATAGTAGACCTGATAGGTTCCGCCCGACCCGGGCGTGAAGCTGTCGTAAGAGCCCCAGCCCGTGACGATCACGTTGTTCGCGCTGCCGGCCGTATTGGTTACCGTGACCTGGTCGTTGTTGCCGATCATGACGATGTTCACCGTGGTCCCGCTGGTGGCCGCCAAGGTGACGGCGTTGTTGTTGCCCACGATCGTCAGATTCTGGTAGGCGCCGCCGGTCGCCGAGATGCTCATGTTGTTCGCGTCCCCGACGAGCTGGATGTCCTCGAACCCTCCGCCTCGACCGGTCGCCGTGACGACCACGGTCGAAGAGTTCACGGAGTAGTTCAGCCGAAGCGAGGCGCCGCCGGTCGCCTTGAAATTGAACGAGAAGTACGTCGACGAACTCGCGCTGTTCGAGAAGTTGGCCGAGACGGTCGCCCCGCCCGGACAGGAGTAGTTGGGATAGGATCCCGAACACCCGGGGGGAGTGCCGGTATCGGGGAGCCATCCCGTGGGAGGAGCGTAGCGCGTGCTGATAACCCCGAAGTTCACGGTCGCCGGTCCCTGCTGGGGGATCGAGGAGACCGTGGCTCCGTCCGGCCCGGCGAACGGAGGAGCCCCGTCCGACCCGAGGGTGATGGGCTGAAGGGCCGGAGATCCCGGCGCTCCGCCTTTCGTCAGGCTCGTGAGCAGCGCCTGGAGGTGACCCAGCTGGTCCTCGACCACGACCTCGTGGTTGAGGTCGTTCACCGACATCTGGGCCGGTAGCGTCGTCGAGAGGTAGTTCGCGATCACGGTGACGACCAGCAAGAGACCTAGGATGGTCGCCACCGGTGCCACCTGGGCCTTCCGCGCCCGGCGTCGCCACCGACGAGCGGGACCCCCACGACCATGGCGTCGCGCGCTCGCGCGAGCTCGCGGGCCGACCCCGTGGGAGCGGGCAACTCGGGGGCGGCGCGCGGAAGGAGGGGACCGGGCGATACGGACAGCGTGGGGCAGAGCCGGGGCGGAGAGCTCGGAGGGGCGGGCGAGCCGGACCCTCCGAGCCGCGACGCCGGGCGACGCCCGAGGAATCCGAACGCGATGCATGGGCCAGCCGGGAGTGTATCTAGCCGAATTCGCCATATTAAGAACTATGGGATGGCGGCAGTACCCGCTCGGGACCCCTCCTCGCCCTGCCGAGCCGTTCGCGGTCGGCCTCCGCGAATCTTATCTCTCCGCCTCCCTCCCCGTTCGGGGTACGGGGAGTGGGATCGGAGGATCTCGCCGCGGTTCGGGTCGAGCGCGCGCTCTTTTCGACGGACGATAAGACGGGTCTTCCCGGTCTCGCACGAGCGTTGACCGAGCTCGGGGTCGAACTCTGGGCTACCGGCGGAACCCGACGGGCCTTGCTCGACGGCAACGTGCCGGTACGGCCCGCCGAGGAGCTCACCGGGATCGCCGATTGGTTCGGGGGCCGGATCAAGACGCTGCATCCGGGTCTCCTCGGGGGCGTTCTCGCGCCGCGCACCGACGCCGGTCGCCGGGAGCTCGCCGAACGGGGGCTCCGTACGTTCGACCTCGTGGTCGTGAACTTCTACCCCTTCGAACGTCACCTCGCCGAGCACCCCGACACCCGGGACCGGGAGGAGTACATCGACATCGGTGGCGTAACGCTCGCGCGGGCGGCGGCGAAGAACCACGAGTGGGTCACGGTCGTCACCGACCCGCAGGAGTACGGCCGGCTCACCGACGAGCTCCGCGCGAACGCGGGCGCGGTCTCGGCCGCGACACGCCGTCGCCTCGCCGTCCGCGCGTTCGAGCGCTGCACCGAGTACGACGCGGCGATCGCCCGAGGGCTCGGGCTCGAGAGCTCGGCGCCCGACGGACTTCCCGAGACGCTCGTGCTCCGTCGCGAACCGCTCAAGCTGCGCTACGGCGAGAACCCTCACCAGCGCGCGGCGACCTACGATACCGTGAGCCCCGCCGGCGCCGGCCTCCGGGCGGCCCCGTTCGCGGTGGTGAAGGGGGACGCGCTCTCCTACACGAACCTGCTCGACGTCGACACCGCGCTCGGGATCGTAGGCGAGTTCACTGAGCCCGCGGCGGCCGTCGTAAAGCACGCAACGCCGTGCGGCGTGGCCACCGCTCCGACGCTCGCCGAGGCCCTCGCCCAGGCCATCGCAACCGACCCGGTCGCTCGCTACGGCTGCGCCATCGCGGTCAACCGTCCGTTCGGGGCCGAGGAGCCGGCCGCGCTCAAGGGGATCTTCGTCGACCTGCTGGCTGCCCCGGCCTTCGACCCCGCCGCGCTCGAACCTCTCGGCCACCGCGCCAAGCTCAAGCTCGTGCGGATCGACCCGCCGGCGCGGGACCGACCGCGCTGGGAGGCGAAGAGCGCGCTCGGCCGCCTCCTCCTCCAGGACGCCGACCGACGCGAGCTTCAGCGCGAGGAGATGCGGTGCGTGACCCCGGTGACCGCCGAGGAGGCCGCGCTCGCGAGTCTCGAGTTCGCATGGAAGGTGGTCCGCCACGCAAAGTCGAACGCGATCGTGCTCGCGGACGGAACGCGGACCGTCGGGATCGGTTCCGGCCAACCGACGCGCGTGAAGGCGGTCGAGCTCGCCGGCGAGGTCGCGGGCGCGCGGGCCCACGGTTCCGTCCTCGCCTCCGACGCGTTCTTCCCGTTCGCGGACGGAGTCGAGGTCGCCGCGCGGGTTGGGGTGCGCGCGATCCTTCAACCGGGCGGGAGCCTGCGCGACCCTGAGGTGATCCGGGTCGCGACCGAGCGCGGGATCGCGATGTACTTCACCGGCTGGCGCGTGTTCCGGCACTAGCCCCGCGAGGGCCGGACCCGAAGTGGCGGGCGAGAATCACCCGGAACGCGACCGGGTCGATCGGACCGACCGTACGCGCCCTCTCCTGACCCTCCTCGACGAACAGAAAGGTCGGCAGCGCCTGGATCCCGTACGACCGGGTGACGCGAGCTGCCTCGTCCACGTCGACCTGCGCGAACTTCACCCGGCCCGCGAGCTTCGCGGCCAGGTCGCGCACGGTCGGTTCCGTGGCCCGGCACGGTCCGCACCAGTCGGCATAGAAGTCCACTACCACCGGAAGCGGAGAGCGCACCACCTCTGCTTCGAAGGTCGCATCCGTGACGCGCCGAGGTCGGTGCGGGTCGGACGTGGGTCGTCCCGGACCGAGGGAGCCGACGCCCCGCTTTAAACCTGAGCTTCGTCCGGCACCTCCGCTCCGTGCGCTCCCGTCCTCGGCCCTCGAAAGCCGGCCCCGCCCCGCCCGCGGTCGCCCGGCGCCTCCTCGATTGGTTCGCCCGACATCGCCGGCCGCTTCCCTGGCGGCGCGATCGAGACCCGTACCGAGTGTGGGTGGCCGAGGTGCTGTTGCAGCAGACCCGGGTCGAGCAGGCGATTCCCTACTACGAACGGTTCCTTCGTGAGTTCCCCGACCTCCGCGCGCTTGCGGCGAGCCCGCTCGAACGGGTGCTCAAGGCCTGGCAGGGCGCCGGCTACTACGCCCGCGCCCGGCACCTCCACGCCGCGGCACGGTCGATCGTCCGGGAGCACGGGGGAAGGTTCCCGACCACCGTGCCCGAGCTCGAGGGTCTTCCCGGGATCGGGCCGTACATCGCCCGGGCGGTCGCCGCGCTCGCCTACGACGCGCCGGTCGTGGCGCTCGAGGCGAACGGTCTCCGGGTCGCGGCTCGCTGGACGAAGGAGTCCGGGGACGTGCGCTCGCGGCCGGTTCGGGAACGGCTCGAGCGCGCGCGCGACGATGCCCGCGGCGCGGCCCCGAGCGGGCCGTTCACCGAGGCCATCATGGAGCTCGGCGAGACGCTCTGCCGGCCGGCCCGGCCCCGCTGCGACCTCTGCCCGGTCGCGTTCGGCTGCCGGGCGACTCAAGAGCTGCGGGACCCCGGCGTGCTGCCGAAGCGGCCCCGGCACCGTACCCGGCCTCACCTCCGGGGAGCCGTGGTCGTCGTCGTCGACCGAAAGGGACGCTGGCTCGTTCAGCGTCGGGCGCCCCACGGTCTCCTCGGCGGGCTCTGGGAGTTCCCGGGCGGAAAGATCGAGCGGCGGGAGTCGCCCGAAGCGGCGGCGCGCCGAGAGCTCCGGGAGGAGACGGGACTCTCCGTCGGTCCGCTCACGTTCCTCGGAGCTGTGCGTCACGGCTACAGTCACTTCACGGTCGAACTGCATGCGTTCCGGGCGCGCGCCGGGGTGGGCCGGCTACGTACGTCCGCGAGACAGCGGTGGG
>DAHVAA010000032.1 GCA_027314845.1 Thermoplasmata archaeon
TGGCACTCCACGAGCCAATAGGAAACGGCGAGGAATGCGCCCTCTTCCCCCGGTATCCCGTCCTTCGACCGATACCGGTAGACGAAAGCCCCCTCGGCCAGCTCCCGTTGGATCCGGTCGATCGTACCCTGTACCCGGGGGTCATTGAAGGGGAGAAAGCCCACGAGCGGAATTCGGAGGTTCGCGGCGTCCGTCTCGGTCGAACCAGCCGACTGGCGGAAACTGTGTCGCTTCGGGTCGTAGCCCTGGGTAAGTATCCAGCGGCGGATCCGCTCGGCTTCCTCGGCCCACCGCGTCGGACGAGGGTGCTCGTCCAGCTTCGAGCCCAGCCGCGACGCCCGGTCGAGCGCGACCCACGCCATCAGCTTCGAGTGAACGTAGTGCTGAGGTGCCCCCCGGACCTCCCAGATCCCGCGGTCCTTCCGACGCCAGAGCACCATCACCTGGTCCGCGAGCTCGGCGATCTCTCGCCACCGCTGACGGAGGAACGCGGGGTCGGCCCGGTCCAGCAGGAGGGCCGCGTCCAGGAGCTCGCCGCAGATATCGAGCTGGAACTGCTCGGCAGCCCCGTTTCCGATCCGCACCGGTCGGGAGTTCCAGAGGCCGGCCAGGTGCGGCAGCTCCTCCTCCGTCAGGTCCAGCTCGCCGTGCGCCCCGTACACGACCCGGAGGCGATGGGTCGGGGCTTCCTTGACGCGGGACAGTGCCCAGCGAAGGAACGCCCGTGCTCCCGCCCGATGACCCAGGCGGAAGAGCGTCTCGCCCGTGAACGCCGCGTCTCGGATCCAGACGTAGCGATAGTCCCAATTGCGGCGACCCCCCGGCCATTCGGGAAAGCTGGTCGTGGGAGCGGCGACGTACGCACCGGTGTCGGCATGCGACAGTAGCTTGAGGGTGATCTCCGACCGCAAGACCGCCTCGCGGAATCGTCGCGTCAACGCATGGAACGGCGCGACCTCCGGATTCGCCCACGACCTCCAGAATCGGTCGGTCCGGGCGACCAGCGACCGGAACGAGTCCGACACCGGCCGAACACGTCCCCAGAAGATCTCGACCTCGACGGGCGAACCGGGCCGGACCTCCTCTTCGGCCCATGCGCGATCTGGCACGACCGTGAACGGCCGGTCGGTGACGAGATGCAAGGCTTCCTCGCCGGCGCGTGCGATGACCCCGCCGCGGTCGACGGGAGCCATCTCGGGCAGCCTCCGGCCATAATCGAAACGGGGAGCGAAGTCGATCCGCACCGGGACCGTGCCTCCCGTCGCCGTGGCGGACCGGAGGATCATCGGCGCTCCCTCTCCCCGGAGCCGGTCATCGATCGGCATCATGTCCACGACCCGCAGCTCCCGGCCGCCTCCGAGTTGGAACGTTGTCTCGAGGATCCCGCTCTGACCGCGGTAACTTTGGCGCGACCGGTATCTTTCTACCGGGGCCAGCGAGGTGAATCCGCCCCGATCGAGGTCCAGTACCCGAGCGAAGACGCTCGGCGAAGCGAAACGAGGTAGGCAGGCCCAGTCGACCGAACCGAACTTCGAGACGAGGGCCGCGGTGTGCAGGTTCCCGATGAGACCGTAGTCCTCGATCCGAACTCGCGTCGCCTTTGTACCCACGAGGTTGTCAGCCGCCGTCGCGCTATACGGGTTACCGGGACGGATCAATCCCGCTCAGGCTCCGGAGCGCGCCCCACCCGCCCGCGAATACTGTCCGACTACGACCCACACTTTCGATTGGCGTGCCCCGGAAAGGGGCCCACCCGCGGGCGCCACACGAAGGCGGGAGTGCGCCGGGGTGCGAGAGCCGTGATCCCCGGAGGGTCCCGATCTGAAGGTACTCCTCGGGGGCACCTCTTTCAGAGCGCCCCCGGTCGGACCTCAGAGACCCAGCGGCTCCTACGGTCGCCCGGGTCGCAGGTCCGCGCGCGGAAGGGAACCGGCTCAGCCGTGGTCCCCCTACGGCGCGACGGGGACAGGTAGCTCCGTGGCCATGCGCGGGATTCTCGGACCGGGGGGCCCGCTACGCTTCCGGTCCGCCCGCGCCCGGCATCTCCGGGCCGCGCCGAGAAGCCACTCCGCAGTCTCCCGAGGATATTCGAGGGCCATGTAGGTCCTGAGCCCCTCATTCTCCGTCGACCCGTTCGCCTTTCGCTCCTTCCACGTCCAGTACGCCCCCGAGATCATTTGGGACCACCGACCGGACCAAACCGAGGACGTGCTCGACGTGAGCCCCTCCATTGACGGCCGTCGTACGACGGCCCAACCCGTATAGTCCCGGAGTTGCTCGGAGGGCCATGGGCCTCTGGGAGGTTTCGCTTCGGGCGAGCTACGACTACCCTTTCATCGACCTGTCTCGCTCGCTGCCGGAAACTCCGATATCGATGTGGTGCCTGTGGAACCGGGAGCTCCTTCAGGTCCCGTCGCGGGACCCGGGAGTGGTTCGCGAAGCCGAGCGGGCGATCCGAAAGGCCGGACGGGTCGTCGACTACTGGGTCGATGCCCGGGGGGCACGACTGTTCCTTCTGGAATGCACCTGCCCCCGATACGACAGCCTCTGGAACGTCATCGAGTCGCACCAGTGCTGGGATGCGCCGCCCGTCGTATATCGGGACGGGTGGGCGAACTTCCGGGTGATCTCGTTCGAAGCGGGCCGTACCCGGGATCTATTCGAGGACCTCAAGACCCGTGGACCGGCGGAACTCCTCCGGAAGCGAGAGCTTTCGCTGAGCGTTCTACCCACGAGCGTCTGGACGCACGTGTTGTTCGGGGACCTGACCGCGAAGCAAGCCGAAGCCCTCCTGACGGCCCATCGGTTCGGCTACTACACGTCTCCCCGTCAGGCGACTACCGAGGACATCGCCGCCAGCCTTTCCGTCGGCCGGACGACCTATGAAGAACACCTGAGGAAGGCAGAGAATCGTGTGATTTCGTCGCTCATCCCGTATCTCGAGCTGTTCGCGACCGCGGACCGACCGATCGACGGCCCCCGGTCCGAGCCGACGACCGTCCTCGCCGCGCCCCGCCGGAGGAAGAGATCGGAGTAGGCTCGGGGTGTCTGCCGTCAACCCGCCTTCACCGCGCCTACATCCGCCCCCGCCGCGGTGTTTGGGTCGTGGCAGCGATCACCCCCGGCCTCCTCCGATCCGTGCTCTCCTTCCCGTCCGAGACGGTCTCACCCCTACCGCGACTTCGGGGGACGGAGCTCCTCGACACGCCGCTGTTGAACAAGGGCACCGCCTTCACGGACGGAGAGCGCACGGCGCTCGGCTTGCACGGACTGCTCCCTCCCCAGGTCGAGACCCTCGACCAGCAGGTCGTTCGGGCCTACGAAGCGTTCCGGCGGAAGACCGACGACCTCGAGCGCCACATCTACCTGCGCGCGCTCCAAGACACGAACGAGGTGCTGTTTTACCGGCTCCTCCTGGACCATCTCGAGGAGATGACCCCGGTCGTCTACACGCCCGTGGTTGCGCTCGGATGCCAGGAGTTCTGCCACATCTATCGGCGCCCCCGCGGTCTGTTCATCCCGTATCCACTACGCGACTCGATCCGTTGGCTGCTCCAACACCGCCCCAACCCCGAGGTCGAGGTGATCGTCGTCACGGACGGCGAGCGGATCCTCGGGATCGGCGACCAGGGGGTCGGCGGCCTCGGGATCCCGATCGGCAAGCTCTCCCTCTACACGCTCATCGGGGGCATCCGGCCGGAACGGACCCTGCCCATCGTCCTCGACGTCGGGACGAACAACGAGGAGCGGCTCCGCGACCCGGAGTACCTGGGTTGGCGTCATGAGCGGATCACGGGCCAAGACTACGACGACTTCATCGAACAGTTCGTCCTCGCGGTCCGCGAAGAGCTTCCCGGGACGCTGCTCCAGTGGGAGGACTTCGGGGTGGCGCACGCTCGCCCGATCTTGGATGCCTATCGCGACAAGCTCTTGACGTTCAACGACGACGTCCAGGGGACGGGGGCTGTGGCCCTCGGCACGATCCTGTCCGCGCTGCAGGTGACCGGCCTTCCGCTGACCGAGCAGCGCGTCGTGATCTTCGGCGCCGGCGCGGCGGGGGTCGGGGTCGCGGACGCGGTGCGGACGGCGATGGTCCAGGACGGTCTCGAGGATGACGAAGCCCGAGGTCGGTTCTGGCTCGTCAACCGCGGTGGACTGATCCACTCTCGGCGGTCCGACGTCAAGCACGAGCAGTCGGTCTACGCCCATCCCTGGGAGGAGGTCGCTGCGTTCGCCCGCGCGGAACCGAACCGGGTGCGGCTCGCCGAAACCGTCGAAGAGGTTCGGCCGACGATCCTCATCGGGCTATCGACCGCCGCCGGCGCGTTCGACGAGCCGCTGGTCCGGGCGATGGCGCGGCATGCCGATCACCCCGTGATCTTCCCGCTGTCGAACCCGACGGCCAAGTCGGAGGCGCACCCGAACGACCTCCTCGAGTGGACCGACGGGAGGGCCGTGATCGCGACCGGTTCGCCGTATTCCCCGGTGCCGTTCCGGGGTCGCGACGTTCCGATCGCGCAGTGCAACAACGTCTACATCTTTCCGGCGCTCGGCCTCGGGGCGATCGCGAGCCACGCGCGACGGGTGACGGACGGAATGTTCCTCGCCTCGGCGCGCGCGCTCGCCGAGGAGTCGCCGACGGTACGCGACCCGCACGGGCCGCTGCTTCCCCCGGTCTCCGACCTGCGGCGGGTCGCGGTCGAGATCGCGGTCGCCGTGGGCCTCGAAGCGCAACGCTCCGGGCACGCACCGCTCACCAGTCCGGAAGAGCTCCGAACCCGCGTACGCGCGGCCCGCTGGGTCCCCACGTACCCCGTGTACGCCGGCGTCTAGACCATTGACTGAACGCGGACCGGTGCCCTCCTGCGCTCCCGGGCGCTTTTGGGGGTGGCCGGCGTGGGCCGGGACCATGTCCGCCGTAAGCCCGACCTCGACTACCCTCAGAGTCCGGGCCACCGGCACGACGACTCGGCCGCCCCCCATCGCCTACCATCCGCGGCTGTTGGGCAGCGTCACAGCGCTCTCGGGCGCGGTGGTCCTGCTGCTCGCGTTCCTCTCGGGGCGGTACGCCGAGGCCGAGGTCTACCGGGACAGTCTCACCGGCTACGACCCTCCGTTCGATGCGGTCGCGGGACTCCTTCTGATCGCGCTCTCGTTCCGTATACGTGACCGGAGCGCGGTGGCGTGGCTCTTCTCGCTGTTCGCTCCGGCGCTCGCGATCGGGATCGCGGTCCTCAGCCCGAACCTCTTCTCCCTCAGCGCGGCCGGCCTTACGACGCTCGTCGTGGCGTTGATCTACCCGTACCGTGCCGGTTTCTACCGGGGCAGCAGCTCCGGACCGGAGGCAACGCAGCTCCTGATGCTCGTCGCCGCGCTCCTCACGTTGCTGTTCGGCATGGTCGGCTCGCGCTTCCTGGGCAACGATTTCACCCCGCCGATCGGCGGATGGACCGACTCGCTCTACTTCACGCTGGCCACGATCTCCACGAACGGGTCCAACTACATCCCGTCGACCGACGCGGCCCGGTTCTTCGTCATCCTGCTCATTCTTTTCGGGGTGGGAACGTTCTTAACGGCGGTCGTCGTCCTTTTCGTGCCGTTCCTCGAACGCCGGCTCCGGTCGGTGACCGAACGGCTGGAACGGGCTCAGATGGAGGAACTGGAAGACCACGTTATCATCTGCGGCACCAGCGAGGAGGCGCGCGCCTGCGCGAACGTGCTGCGCGAACAGGGAGTACGGTCGGTCCTCCTTTCGACCGACTCGCACCGCGTCGAGGTCCTCCGCGCGGAGGGGTACCGCACCCACCTCGGAGACCCCTCCTCGGAAGAGGTCCTGCGCCTCGTGGGCCTCGAACGCGCGCGGGCCCTCATCGCCGCGGAGGAGACCGACGCGGAGAACCTGCTGACCGTGATCACCGCGCGGGGGATGCGACCTTCGTTGCGGGTGGTGGCGCTCGCGAAGCAGGACCCCGCCCTCGCGAAGCTCCAGAAGGCCGGTGCCAACGAGGCGATCAGCTTGGTCTCCGTTGCCGCGAAGCTGATCAGCGCGGCGGCGCTCGAGCCGAACCGGCCGAGCCATTGACCCTAGGGCCGGGGTTCGAGCCGGGGTCCGAGCTCCCGAGGGAGCCGGGGGCCCGGCGCTCTCACGCCGGGTAATAGAGCGTCGCGGAGTGCTCGCGCAAGTGAGTCGGTTCCGGATCTTCTTCGTGAGCGACCTTCACGGCTCCGAGGTCTGCTTTCGCAAGTTCCTCAACTCGGCCTCCGTTTACAAACCCGACCTCCTGATCTACGGGGGGGACATCATGGGGAAGATCCTCCAGCCGATCTATCGGCAGGAGGGCGGTGGCTACCGATGGTTTCCGACCGCGGACCGCCATGAGGACTTCGGGGAGGAAGCGCTCAGCCAGGTTGAGCGCCGTATCGCCGACCAGGGCCGCTATGCGTTCCTGACGACCCCCACCGAGTGGGAGCATCGCCGCAAGGACCCGGCGGCCCTCGAGGCCCACTGCCGGGAGATCGGCCAGGAACGCGTCCGCCAGTGGTTGAAGCTGGTCGAGGAACGTCTTCTCCCGAAGAAGGTCCCCCTCGTGATGAACGTCGGGAACGACGACACCGACGGCATCCTCGAGATCCTTCGGCACGAGGCCCCCGCGAACGTGCTGGTCCCGGAGGGCCAGGTCGTCAGCTGCGGGCCGTACGAGATCTACGGATGCGGCTACGCGAACATGACCCCGTGGCACTGCCCCCGGGACCTCGAGGAGACCGACCTCCAGAAATTCCTCGACCGCACCTCCGGGCAGATCGGGCAGCCGCGGCGTACGATCCTCGACATCCACGCTCCCCCGGCCGGAACGGGGCTCGACCTCGCCCCCGAGCTCGACGCGACGTTCAAGCCGAAAACGGTCTCCGGGCAGATGCTCATGACCCACGTCGGTTCGACCTCGGTGCGGGGGCTGATCGAGGCGGTCCGCCCCGTCGTCAGCTTGCACGGGCACATTCACGAGTCGATGGGCGTCGACCACGTGGCCGGCACCCCGGTCTACAATCCGGGGAGCGTCTACTTCAGCGGCACGCTCCAAGGACTGCTCCTCAATCTGGACGGCGACCGGGTGATCGACCACCTGTTCGTCACGGGGTAACCGAGCGGTGTCAGAAGTCCGCCTCGACGAGCACGCATTCCTGAACGAACTCGAGCAGATCGTCCACCGGGCGCACGACCGCGGGATCCCGCTTCGGGCGATCGGGAGCGTCGGGATCTATCACCGGATCCGGCACAGCCAACCCGCGCGCGGGATCTACCTCCACCGGCACGGCGTCGCGCACGACGGGACCCCGCGGTTCAAGGACCTCGACCTCGCAAGCCTGGAGAAGCACTCCGCGGGGATCTACAAGCTGTTCGTCAAGGAGCTCGGGTTCACCGAGGATCGCGAGACCAACGCGCTGTTCGGAATGTATCGGAACATCTACTTCCACCCCCACTTCACGATCGACGTCTTCTACGACTCCCTGCGGTTCAGCCACGAGATCCCCCTCAAGCAGCGATTCCCCGACGGAATGACACTCGCACCCGAGGACCTCTTCCTCGGGAAGGCCCAGATCCACCAGATCACGCCCCCGGACCTCGCCGACATCGCGGCGCTCCTCACGGCCATCCCCGTCGGGCACATGGACCGGGAGTATCTCACCGGCCTTCTCGGCGAGGACTGGGGGCTCTGGTACGACGCACGGGCGAACCTCGAGCACACGCTCCACCGCCTGAGTGAGTGGGCCCCGAACGACCGCGGGCTGACCCACGAGAACCTATCGCTCGCGCGCGAGCGCGTACGGGAGTTCGTCGCCTTCCTCGATGCCCTCCCCAAGAGCCGCCGCTGGGAGAAGCGCGCGCAGAAAGGCACGCGCGAGCAGTGGTTCGAGGACGTCGACGAGGTCCGCTAACTCGGAGCCGGCGCCGACGGACCGGTGCTCGCCCTATGCCGTGCGGCCGCGCTGAGCCCCTCGTAGAGGACGGTCGCGGCGGTGAGCGCCGTCACCTGGCCGATATGGTCGTACTGAGGCGCGACCTCGACCACGTCGAACCCGACGATCTCGACCGCGTGCAGCGCTCGAAGGATCCGCACGAGCTCCCGGGTCGAGAGCCCGCCGGGCTCGGGCGTGCCGGTCCCGGGGGCGAACGCGGGGTCGAGGACGTCGATGTCGACCGAGACGTAGACCGGACCGCCCGAGAGCGCGCGAACGAGCGATTCGGCCACCGCCGCGGGACCTTCGAGCTCGACGTCCTCGGTCGTGAAGGTGCGGTCAACGTACCGGGCGTTGTTCGTGACGTCCTCCGCGTTGTAGAGCGAGCTGCGGATCCCGACCTGGAAGACATGCCCCTTCTCGATCAGGCCCTCCTCGTACGCGCGTCGGACCCACGTTCCGTGAGTGTAGCGCTTGTCGCCCCAGTAGGTGTCCCACGTGTCGTAGTGGGCATCGAAGTGGAGGAGCCGAACGGGTCGGCCGGTCGCTGCCTTCTGCGCTCGGAGCACGGGCAGCGTGATCGAATGGTCCCCGCCCCCGATGAACGGCAGGACGCCGGCGCGGAAGATCGGCGTCATCCCCTCCTCGATGCGGCGGAACGTGTCGTCGAGGAACCCGGGCACCGGGTCGATGTCCCCGTAATCGACGGTGTCGAGGACCCGGAACGGGTAGACCTTCTGGAACAGGTGGTACGACCTCAGGAGCCGCGAGTGGTTCCGGATCGCCGACGGACCTTCCCTCGCCCCGCTGCGAAAACTGGTCGCGTCGTCCCACGGGATCCCCACGAACACGGAGCGCGCCCCGCCCAGGTCCCGCGTGAGCGGCAGGCGTGCGAACGACGCGACCTGGGCGAACCTCGGGGAGCGGCCCGGGTCCATCGGCTCGGTCATCGCCGAGGACCCCGGGCCCCGCCTAGTCCGGCGGGAGCTCCTTGAACGCCAGCCCGATGTCGATCCCCGAGCGCCTCAGGTGCCACCAGCGGGCCGCGTAGTACCAGACCGCGCTCAGGATGAGGATCAGGAGCACGGTGTAGTACCCGGTCTGTTGGTTTGATGCGGTGAACCCCGCCGCCGAGCCGAGGATCGGGAGCGTCGATACATAGTACGCCGACACCGCCGTCACGAGGAAGGAGACGATCCCTGCGAGGGCGTAGAACGGCTTCTTGTCCCGCAGGCCGAGTCGGGTGAGCGAGAGGGACGTGAGGGCGACCGAGATCATCGGCAGGAAGAACAGGAGGACGACGAACGGGCTGTAGTACGTGGAGTAGTCGTAGGTGACGAGCGGCATCAGGACCAGCCCGATCGCCGACAGGAGGACGATCCCGACGTACGGCGAGTGGGTCCGGCGGCTCACCGCGCTCATGAAGCGAGGGAATAGGCGGTCGAGGGAGAAACTGAGCGCGTACCGCGAGAAGATGTACAGCCCGAGGATGATCCAGAGGAGGTACCACGTGATCGACCCGAGGAAGATGATCCCGATCGTGATGCTGTTGCCCCCCGCGGCGAGCATCGGGAGCGACGGCAGGCCGGGCGAGAACGGTACCGGCTGCGGAGCCCCCGGGAAGAACCACAGCGAGCTCGCCATCACGCCGTTGAGGAAGTTCATCCCCACGACCTGCTCGAACACGAAGACGAGCGCGACCGAGAAGATCACGGCAAGGATGAACGAGACCGACATCCCCAGCCGGATCGAACGAGAACTACGGCGGAACTCTCCCGCAATGTAGTTAGGCGCGGTCGTGAACATGAAGTAGAACGCGAAGATCAACGGTACGAACAACAGCGTGTTCGTGACGCTCGAACCGTAGGCGCCGATGGACTGGCCGTACGCCGCGGTGTCGCTATAGTACGTCCCACCGTCCGGGCTCACGTAGCCCTGGTTCGCCATCAGATTGTTGATCGTGGTGATGAACGCGCCGTGCCCCATGAGGGCGAGCGCGCCGACGGACACGATCAGTCCGAGCAGCTCCAGGATCAGGAGCGCGGAGAAGATGTTGAACGCCCAGCGAGGCTTCAGCAGCACGTAAAGCAACATCACGACGATCGTGACGACCTCCCCGACCACGGCGACGTCCAGATTGTTGAGCGTCGGCAGGCCGTAGCTCAGCATGTTCCCCCAGTTGAGGAGGGTGGAATTGTTCACGATCGCTCCCCAGGCACCGAAACCGGGGCCGACCGAGAGCGTGACGAACCAGTATGGCAGGACGGCGGCGTAGATGATCACGTTCATCATCCGCGCCGCACCCGCGACGAAGCCAAAGTACGGATGGAGGAGGCGCGAAGCGTAGACGTACTCCCCGCCGGACCGCGGCATCTCGATGGCCATGATCGTGTAATTGATCACGATCGGGACCGCGATGAGCGCCGCAAGCAGCACCGAGTCCATCAGGTTCGCGCCGGTGACGAACAGTAGGATCGTGAAGAACAGCCCGAAAGCCGGACCGGGGCCCAGCGAGATCAGATTGATCGCGAATGATTCGAACGCACCGAGTTCCTTGACGAGCCCACTGGTCTTGCGGGCGAAGACGGTCCCCGTCGCGGTCGGCGGAACGCTGCCCGGCACGCTCGGTCCCCCACTCATCGTGTTTGCCTAATCCCGGCGGGCGGACGGGGGGTCGCGCGCACTCGCTCGGCCGGACCTCCCGCGGTTCGGACCGACCTCGAGGTCAACCCGGACCCAAAATCCCGCACGGATTTGCTCTAAAGGACCGTGGTATTTATGGGTGCCGAAACGCAAGATTGCGCGGCGCGCGGACGGGCGTTCCGGCACGTTCCACGGACTTATCCCACGGTTTCTGGACGGGCCGATACGCCGCCTGCTCCGGCGCTCGCGCTTCAGGTCCGGAACGACCAAAGAGCATTAATGCCGGCGAGAATCGGCCGGCCCGACCACCATGCCGAGCCGCCGGCGACACGCGCGATTGCCCCTTCGTATCCCCGATCCGCGCGTCAGCGAGCGGGTGCAGCGATTCCCCGAGTCGGTGATCCGGGAGATGACCCGAATCGCCGACCTTCACGGCGCCGTGAATCTCGCGCAGGGTTTCCCGGACTTCGACCCGCCGAGCACGGTTCTCCGAGCGGCGCAGCGAGCGATCGGTTCCGGCGCGAACCAGTACTCGGTCACGTGGGGGACGCCGGGGCTTCGTGCGGCGATCGTGGCCAAGGCGCGGCGGTTCAACCGGATCGACGCGGACCCCGACCGGAACGTCGTAGTCACCTGCGGCGCGACCGAGGCGATGATGGCCGCCATGATCGCCCTCGTGGACCCGGGCGACGAGGTGATCGTCACCGAGCCGTTCTACGAGAACTACGGTCCGGACGCGATCGTGAGCGGCGCGACCACGCGGCTCGTGCCGCTCGAGGCGCCCGACTGGCATCTCGACGAGGAGCGGCTCAAACGGGCGTTCACTCCGAAGACCAAGGCGATCGTCGTCAACACGCCGAACAATCCGACCGGCCGGGTCTTTTCCGACCGGGAGCTCCGCCTTATCGCCGACCTCGCGGCCGACCACGACGTCGTCGCGATCACGGACGAGATCTACGAGCACATCGTCTACGACGGGGCGCGTCACCGCTCGCTCGCGTCGATCGGCTCGATGGCGGACCGCACGGTGACGATCAACGGCATTTCGAAGACCTACAGCGCCACCGGCTGGCGGGTCGGCTGGGCGATCGCACCCACGCCGCTAGCGGCCGCGATGCGGCGCGCCCACGACTTCCTCACCGTCTG
>DAHVAA010000033.1 GCA_027314845.1 Thermoplasmata archaeon
CCGCGCAGGGCGTGATCGTGAACGGCACGGCCGTGCCCGCGGTGGACTTCCTGCTCAGCCCTTCGTCCGGCGGCGGAGGCGGCAATGGAACGACCTACCAGGTGACCGGCCGGGTCGTGAGCGAGAACGGCACCGCGATCGGCGGAGCGACCCTATCGTACTCCGGGAGCGGGCTCTCTGGCCACGTTCTGACGAACCGGGCCGGTTACTTCGCCGTGGAGCTTCCGAACGGAACGTACTCGCTGACGGCCTCGGCGACGGGCTGCCTAGACGTGTCGAAAACGGTCACCGTGTCGGGGAGCAACACCCTCGCGGGCCGGTTCACTCTTTCCTCCGGTTGATGTGGAGCGACGTCCCGTCGCGAGGCCGCAGTACGCCGAAAGCCGCTGACCCTTTCTTGCCGGAGCGACCGCCCCTTGGGCGACCCGATCGCTCAGTCTTGGGGAATGCCGCCCGACCCGGTCGTCTCGCCGATGAGGCGCCCGACGGACCGAGACCCGCAGGGTGGCGACGGACGGCGCCCCCGTCGGTCCTTCGGAGCGGCTCTCGGAAGGGCCGAAAGGGCGCTGGGCCCGTCTCCCGGGCGCTGGCATCCGCAACCGGGGTAGCGGCCCGGGCGGGCTGAAACCGGCGCCGCGAGACGGACCGCCGCTCCTTGAGGCCCTTGCTTCGCTCTCCGAGGTCGCCGAAACGATTATGCCCGGTCGGGTCGCTTTTCAATGCCAGGGTTGGCCTTTTCTCACTGCATGCCGGACGAATCCGACACCGACCGCATCCTGAAGGAGCGGGAGCGACGTCGATCGCTCGAGCGGGAGCGGATCGAGGAAGCTCGCCGCGCACGAGAAGCGGAACTGGACCGACTCGAGGCCTTCGAGCGCCGGGCGGCCTCGGACGCCTCTCCGGCCGCCGCGCCGAAGGTCGTGATCCGGCCCGTTGCCTCGCCGGCCGAGGTCGAGGGTAGCCCCCCTCCTTCCGACGCTCGGGTCCCGTCGGCGAACGAGCGGGAAGTCGGTGGGCGAATCGTTCCGCCAGCCGCTGCGGGTCTCTTGGACACCGACCCTACCGAACGGTTCGACCTCGAGAACCTGAACATGCTCCGGCTTTCCGGCCTTGCGAAGGCGGTCGGGAATGACCCGACGCTCCTCGGGAGCCTCTCGGCGCGGGCTGACGAGCTGATGCTCCGGATCAAGCAGGAGGTTGATGACCCGCTGAGCGCGGGAGCATTCCTGCGGGAGTTGGTGCGCCGTTGGTACCTCGAGAGCCCGGTTGCCCCGGAATGGGCGCACCGGATGTCGGAGCGCTGGGCCGGTCTCTTTGCCGACTCGCGGATCAGCGGGGGGCGGCTCCAGCGGTGGATCAACCGACGGCTGTACGAATTCCGGAGCCAGGCCGTGCAGACCGGACCGGTGCGGCTCCGCGTCGCCCGGGCGCTCCGTCGGGAGCGGTCGGTCGAGGCCGCACTCGCTCGAACCCCCGCCCAACAGATCCACGCGGAGGTCGCCCAGGCGATCCTGGACGATCTCGCTACCCACTCCCGCCAGGGGGAGTCGCCACTGCCACTGGTCCGGCTGAGCGAGCTCGCGGTCCGACGGCAGGTGACGACCGTGAACGACTCGCTCGCGATGCTGTTCAACGCTCCGGAGTCCGGACCGTTCGTGCTCCTACATCCGAACCGGTACCCCGACTGTGAGGAGCTGGTGCTCCGACCGCCGAACCCGGGGAGCACGGGAGCTGCGCTCGCGTTCAGCCTGGGGCCGGGCAGGTTGGTCCGCAAGGGCGGAGGTCGGGGCCGGCCGGGCGCGGAGACCGAGCCCGAGCGAGGTCATGCCGACGCGGCGGCGGACGCGTTCGAGGCGCCCGGCGACATCGACCCGGCGACCGTGTGGGAGGCCGCTTCGGTCGACGCCGCAGGGTGGCACCGTATCTTCGAGGAACTGCGTCGGGAGCGAAGACGGCTGGAGGCACCCCCCAAGGACTACCGGGGTCGACCGTCGTACGGGGCATTGCGAGAGCTCTTGCTCGCGGACGGCGGTGCGCGTCGTTCGTTCCTCGCCGTCAAGTGGCGCGGCCGACCCGCCGGTCTCCCGATCCTCGTGCAGTTGCTGCAGAAGGGAACCTTGGCTCCCGAGGTCTCCACCGACCACGAGTACCTCGAGGCGGAGCTGGGGGAGTTGGCCCAAGGCGACCCTGGGTGGAATCCGCCGGACGGGCGCTGGAACTTTCCCGGTTGGACCGTGGTCCGGGAGGGCGGCCACCGCGAAGGCTTCCGGTTCCGGGCGGAACCGGTGGGCTGAAACGTCCCCGCCCCCCGCAGGATCGGCAAAACCGCTCGCGATGCGGTGGGGAACCGGCTACGGGGCCCCGACGCCCGGCTCGTCGCTTTCCGTTTCGCCCGACGAACGGTGCGCCGCGCTCGCGAGCGACTCGATCAATCCGCGATACTCTTCGAACGGATACTCCGGCTCCCAGCCCCCCCACGGCGCGAGGGACCGGCGAGCGACGCGGGCTCCGTCGGCCGCGGGTTCGGTCTTGAGACCGCTGTAGAACCACCGCTGCGGAAGGATGCGAATCCCCGAGGGCTTTTCGGGGGCGAAGAGGAATGCGTGGACTTGGGGGAGATACCGGGCCACGAGCCGCGCCCCCCACGCCGTACGTTCGGCTTGCCGCCGACCCGGACCGGGGGCGGGTGGGAGACCCAGCTCGTTCCGGGCGTCCGGTGCAAAGCGGTCGAACTTCGTGAGAACAAAGATGACCTCGAGGACCCGGTCGCGCCGGTGCGGAAGCGCCGCGCGGTATCGCGCGACGACCGACAGGGCCGTGGCGAGATGACGGTCGTAGCGGGCGAGCAGCTTGCTGCGGGGGTCCTCGGGCGCATCGACCAGGCGCGAAGCGTCGACCAGAGCGAGGACCACGCGGCTTCCGAAGAGCCGCCGGGTCGTCGCTTCCAGCACCGCGTCGTGCTCGGCGAGTTCGGCGACCTCCTGCGCGGCGAGTCCACCGACCTGGACCCGGACGGTCTCGAACCCATCCCGGGCCGGCGCTGTCCGACCGAGCCCGGTGAGCCGGCCGGGCCGGAAGGCGAGCACGAAGGTGGCCGGGTGCTCGTCCCAGTTCACCTCGGCCCCCGGGAACCGGCCCGCGCCGAGCTCCCCGTAGATCGCCTCGAGCCGGCGGATCGTCTCCCGCTCGGCGGAGAACCGGAAGGTGTCCTCCGACTCGGTCCCGTAGCGAAGTTGGGCGGTGTAAAGCAAACCGACGAACGTGGTCAGCCCGGACCCGAGGTCCCCGAGGATCAGTGCGGAGCTCACCGTCAGCTGCCTACTCGCCGTTTCCTTCGTGCGTCGTCCGGCCGGTGGCCCCGCCTTGCCCGCGTCCCCCTAAGCGGGCCCACTATGTTGCCGCGAACGCCTCGGCGACACGGCTGTACACGGGGTTCTTCCCCCGGACCGGTGGGAGAGCGGGCTGGTCGATGCTCGCATCGAGCAGGGTCCAGGAGCCGTCGGCCCGGACGCCCCGCGAGGAGATCGCGAGGCGGAAGTGATTCATGGCGCTCAAGGTCGGTGCGTCGCTGATCGCCGGGAAGAGGGGGATCTCGCCGCCCGCGTGCAGCAGTTCGACGAGGCGGAAGAGCAGCTCGTTGCGATACTGGTGCGTGCTTCCGCGGCAAAGGACCAGCGTCCGACCCTGACGGTCGGCGAGGAACCGACTGACCAGCGTGTCGACCGCCGCCTTGGTGATCAACCGGCGGAGCCCCACCCCCGCGACCTCGCGGGGGAGCTCGGGCGGCCGTCTCCGGACCGTCAGTGGGTCGATGCGGCCGCTCGCCTTCGGGTTGTGTCGGTCGTAGTCGAGGACCGCCGTCTCGATGTCAAAGAGAGTGACCTCCCCCGACCGCAGCGCGGCCCCCGGGATCACGACCGTGTGGTTCGCGATCGTGGGGCGGTTGTACTCGTCCGCCACGCCCCGCCCGAGGATCGACAAGAGGACCTCGTCGTTCGCGGGCGCCGGATGGATCATCCGCGCGTCGATCACGGTCCCCCCGTTCGCGGTCTTCTCGACCCGAACCGGCGTGAAGTGGCTCTCGAGATAGCGCGAGTAGAGCGGGCCGTTCAGCCCGAGCGACTCGGCCTTCGTGCCGTACCCCTTCTCGTGGCTGGCGCCGTAGATCCAGTGCTCGAGCGCGAGCGTCGTTGCGGGATCCTCCATGCGGTGTACCTCCTCGCTTCCTTCCGTTCCGGCTCCGCGTTCCTCGTACTTGCTCACGCGGTCGCCGCGGTCGGCGGGGTCTGGAGCGTCGTCTGCTCCACGATCTCGTCGGGGACCTTGTTCGCGACGTCGCGGAAGTGCTCGATGAACGCGACGTAGTCGTCGTAGGAGAAGTCCGGTTCGGCGCCGCCGTCCGCCGAGAAGCCCTTGCGCACGATGCGCGGCGCCCCGACCGGCTGCATCCCCGCCTCGGCGGTCTCCGTCTTGACCCAGCTGAAGAAATACGCCGCCTGGTCGAAGTTGACGCCGGCGACCTTCCCGCCTCGGATCTGGGAGAGCGTCTGCGGCATGAAGACGCGCAGCAGCGCCTCGGCGTACTCCTTGCGTCGACGCTTCTGGTCTCCGGTGGGGACACCGCGGTGGAGCCCCAGCTTGACGAGCACCTCGTCACGGACCGAGTCGAACTTGGAGAGCACGATCGCGGGGTAGATCACCGGGTTCCCGACGCTGAGGCCCTGGGTCTTCATCCGCGAGAACTCCTGCCGCTTGTAGGTCTGGAGCGAGACGAGGAGCGACGCGACCTCGCTGTCGTACTTCAGCATCTGGCGGAAGACCGGGGAGTCGATCTCGGTCGTCATCTTGCTGCAGTCGACCAAGATCACGACGACGTGGCTCTTCAGCAGCTGCTGGATGATCGGACTCGCGGCCACGCCGGACTCGATGAACTCCTGGACATCCTCGCCCGAGACATCGTACGCGGCGAAGGAGAGCTTCGCGAACGGGTTCACCCAGTTCTTGTCCTTGAGCGCGGCGGGCAGCCGGCCGGAGATCGGCTTTCTGTAGCCGAAGACGAACCCGATCTCGGTCATCTCGTCCTTGAGCGTGGCGCCCGGGAACCGGGCGTCCTTCATCCCTTCGTAGACCTGGCTCATCAGCCGCAGGGACTGAAGGGGCGCGTGGAAGCGGAACGAGTCGAGTACCCGTGTTCCGTACTTCACCTGGGCCGCGTAGAGGAGGCCCAGGAAGGTCGTCTTTCCGCAAGCTCGGTCTCCCAAGATCGCCGCTGGACACATGGTTCTCTCCTTCTCTCCTGAGTTCGTTCAGTCCACCGTGGGCTGGAACTCCCGCGCTTCCGCAGGTACCCGGGTCGCGTACGCCGTCCGGGTCGTGCGGGGCGGGAGGCTACCCTCTGTGGAATCGTCAAGGGCCGCGGGGTCTCCGTCGGCCGGGATCTCCCACTCGGCGGTCCCATAGCCGAGCGGGGTGTCGAAGATGGACGCGGGCCGAGCCCCCGGACCAAGAGCCGGGCGGTCGCCGGCAGATCGGATCGGCTCCGCGGCGAGCGATGAGAGGTCCCGCTCGGCGGCGGCGATGCGAGCGTCCAACCGCTCGAGCAGCCTCGCGAGGGCGATAGCACCGGCTTCCGACCCGGAGGGCACCATCGGCCCGGCCTCGGTCGGGGTCCCGGTCGAGGTTGTGGGAACGATGCGGTGGAGCTCGGTCACGGAGAGGCTCCGGACCGTGAGGCCCCAGCCGACCAGGTCCGGGGCGACGGAAGCCTGGATCTCGGCGGCCAGCCGCTCCCAATCCGGTTCCGCCGTCGCCGCCCGCAGCCGGGCGAGGACTGTCGGCACGACGGCCTCGACCGCCTGTCGGACGATCCTCCGCACCTCTTCGTCGTCCTTTCCGAGCAGGTTCTCGGCCGCGGTGGCGAGAAGTCCGGGTTCGGCGGGGATCTTGGTCGCGATACGGAGACGTACCTCCCAGCCGGAGGCGTGCGTCCCCTGGAGCGACTGCACGGCGCGGACCGTGAGGTCCGTGACGACCGGTTCGAGCGAGAGATGGCCCACGGCATGGTTCCATGGGGCCACGAACGCCTTGCCGCCCACGATGATCCGCGCGCGCCGCACGACCACCTCGCCGGGGCGCCCTCGAGGGTCGGGCGTTGCAGAGGAGTGGTGCCCACCGAAGAGCACCAGGGCTCGATTCGGCGGAACCGCGAGGTGGAAGCGGCCCGAAAGCGCCCATAGAGCGCCGCCGAGCGCGGCGGAGCCGATCGCGGACTCGGCGACGGGAAGGATCAGGTCGTAGAGCCCCATCGTCCGCCCTGCCGAAGCCCGGAAGGGACCCGTCGCGAGGCAACCGCGATAGGCTCCTGTGGCCAGCCGTCGACCCGGGCGGGGCTAGCAGACGATCTCTGCGCGGTCGAAAAATCTGCGGCGAGGAACGACGGATCCCGCGCGGTTGTCGCAGCGCGTGGTCGCGTCAAGTGCTGAATCCTCTCCGTCCGGCCCCCGTACACAGGCGCCGGCGAAGGTCATACGCATGAATGGGGATAAATACCTACGCTTCTGGATAGCACGGAGCACGCTCGGTGGCCGGCCACAGCGCCCAACCTGGGTGCGGGTCTTCCGTCCGCTCGACCGATGCGTGCGCTTACGCGAGGGCCGGGTGTGGGTGGGCTCGCTACCGACGCGCCCGCTCAGTCGCTCAGCGCTTTCGAGGTGTCTCTCAGCCTGCGGACGAGCTCCGCCATCAAGGCGCGAAGCGTCTCGGGCTCCTTCGACATCGTCGCCCAGAACTCCCACCGGGACAGCACCATGCACCGGCTCGGCGCGGCGGCGAGAACGTCCGCGGTCCGGAGCTGGTCCTCGAAGAGCGCCATCTCACCGAAGAAACTGCCCGGATTGAGGGTGGCCAACAGCTTCCCGTCCGCCTTGACCTCCATCTTGCCTTCCAGCAGCAGGAAGAACCCGAGGCCCTTCTCGCCCTTCGTCACCACGCGATCGCCCGCGTTGTACGACCGGACGAGCCCGGTGCCTGCGACGGTCCGAAGCTGGCGCTCCGAAAGGTTCGTGAAAAGAGGCACCGTAGCGAGTTGGCGCGCGATCGCCGCTTCCTCGTGCTTGTCCATGGTTCGCGCCCATATCCCCCCGGAGGATAAATCCCACTCCGGGGGCCCCTCCCGGAACCTTGGAAGCGGCCCGGCCCTGCCGCCGACTCCCCCACCCGGACGATCGTCGAGGCCGGGACCGTCACCGTTCGCTGGGCCGACGGGTACCGCCCGACGGGGTTTTCTTCTCCCCCGGTTCTTCAGCGGTTCGAGGGGCCGCGGGATGAGGGTCGATTTCCTGGGGACGGGCGCCGGCAACTTCCGCGGTACGCGCCGCCAGCCGGGCAGCACTCTCTTCGACTCCGTCCTCCTGGACTGTGGGGCCGGGACGACGGGACGTCTCCACGATGCCGGCCGGTTCGATAGCGTCGACGCCGTGCTCATCTCGCACCTCCACTCCGACCACATTGCGGGGCTGTTCGACCTGTTCCTGCACACCCTGATCTCGCGCCGAACCCGCCCACTCACGGTCGTTTCGCCTCCCGGGCTCGGAGAGATCCTGCGGGCCGTCTTCGCGGCCAAGGGGACGGTCGTCCCTCCTTCCGAGCTCTACCCGTTCCGGCTCGTCGAGGGCGAACAGCTGGAGCTCGAGATCGGTCGGTGGAAGGTCCGTTCGGTGCTGCTCGACCACACCGTGGTCAATCTCGGCTATCTCCTCCAGTCCGACGGCACTTCCGTGTTCTACTCTGGGGACACGCGGGAACCGTCCGCCGCGCGCGGGCTCAAGGCGGACTTCGTGATCCACGAAGCCACTTTCCCCGACGCCTACGCCTCGCTTGCCCGAGAGTACGGGCACAGCACCGGCTCGCAGGCGGCGGCGACTGCGGCCGCGATGGGGGCCCGTCGCCTTTGGCTCAACCACATTGGGGACCAACCCGGGTCGGAGGTCGAGATCCCCGCCGAGGCCCGGCGGGTCTTTCCCGACTCGGTCGTGGTCGAGGACCGCGCCCGGTTCGAGGTGTAGTCGCTCGGAGCCGGCTTTCTCGGGACTCCCCCAGAACTCGGGGGCCGCTCCGAAGGCCGTTAGCGTCGTGGCGCCGCCCGGATCTCTTCTAGGTAACGGTTCGCGGCCTCTTCGAGCGGCCCGGCCGATTCCGGCGAGCCTGCCCGGCGGTGAAGCCGCGCGAGTTCGAGACGCGCTCCCGCGAGCTCGTACCGCCAGCCCACCTCCTCCCACAGCACGGTCGCTTCGGTCAGCGCGGAGAGCCCTTCGGCCACGTCGCCGGTCGCCGACCGGTGAAGCCCGCGCGCGAGCGCGGCGAAGGCTCGAACGGTGGGCTGGCCGGAACGCCGGCCCAGATCCTCAAGCATCTCGATGTACGGCCGAGCGGCGTTCGGCTCTTCGGCCCGGACCGCCGACTGGACCTCCAGGAAGAGCGTCTCGGCGAAGAGGGCGGCCATCACGGCCGGGACCCCGGCTCGTTGCGCGAGTTCGTGAGCCTCGCTCAGGAGCGACCGGGCCCGCGGAAGGCGCCCTCGGTCGAGCTCGAACCGCCCCCGGACGTTCCGCAGCTGGGCGCGTTCGCTCCAGTCCCCTCCGCTCTCGAGCAACGCATCGACCTCGTCGAGGTCTCGGGCGGCGCGTTCCGTCTCGCCCCGAGTGACCGCGATGTCCGCGTCCACGAGGAGGGCCGTCGGCAACAGGCGGCGCGGGTCCCCAGCCGCGTACGAAAGGTGGGTGGCCACGGTGCGCAGTGCTCGGTCGTAGTCGCCGCGACGCCACTCGAAGTAGGTCTCGAGATTCCCTTCGACGGACCGCTCGGAGAACAGGTCCTTTGTGCGACGGGCCGCGGCGAGCGCCCGCTCCAGGGCCGCCTCCGCCGCGGCTCCGTCACCCCGCACGTGCAGGGTCGCAAGGCCGAGCACCATGTAGAGGTTCGGGAGGAGCTCGGCGAGCCCCCGAGCCTCCGCGACCTGGAGGGCCTCGCGAAGGTCGTCGAAGATCCGGTCGGCTTCCTCCACAGGTCGCAGCCCGGCCAGCACGATCTGGCCCGCCACCTGCGTCGCGGGATCATCGACCCGACGGGCCACGGTGATCGCGCGAGCGTAGAGGTCGCCGGCCCCTGCCGGGTCCCCGTCCTCGTAGAGGTATCCCGCGATCGTCGTGTAGAGCCGCCCGAGCTCCGGGCTCTCCGGCAGAGCTTCGAGCAGCCGGCGCGCCTCCTCCCAGTGATGCCGGGCAGAAGCCGGATCCTCCCGCATCCCATGGGCGATCTTTCGGTGCAGGTTCCCGGCCTCCCGAAGCAGTCCAAGGCGTTCAAAGGCGGCCGCCGCCTCCCGACGGTTCGACTGGCCGACCTCGACCTGACCCAGGCGGTAGAGGTGGTCACCGACCGCTTCGAGGATGTGCCCCCGCCGCCGTTCGTCGGGGCGGCCTTCGAGCAGCGCGAGCGCCGAGCGGTAGTGACGGACCGCCTCCTCCCGAGCATAGAGGTGGCCCGCTTCCTCGGCGGCGCGGATCGAGTACTCGAGCGCGCGATCGGTCGCCTGGGCACGATGGAAATGATGCGCGAGCTCCGCCGCGGGGACTCGATGGCCGGCGTGAAGGAGAGCCTCGAGCGCCTCGCCGGCCCGACGGTGGTCCTTCAAGCGCCGAGCGACCGGGGTGTCCGAGTAGAGGGTCTCCCACACGAGCCGGTCCGGGAATCGATATCGGAGGGCGCCGTGCTCGTCGGTCTCCTCCACCAGGAGGCCGAGACCGACCGCGCTTCCCAGTCGATCGAGCAGGGTCTCGGAGTTGAGGCCCGTGACCCGCGGGAGCGGGTCGGAGCCGAACTCCAGGCCCAGCACCGCGAGCGTCCGAAGTAGCGACACCACCTCCTCGTCCACGCGGTCGATGCGCGCCCGCACCAGCCGTCGGACCGAATCCGGGACCGGCAGGTTCTCAGGGAGTCTCGGCATCGGCTGGCCGGGCTCCTGGGCAAGGAGTCCGGCGTCCTTCAGCGCGCGGACGACCTCCTCGACGAAGTAGGGGTTCCCGCCGGTCTTCTCGAAGATCTGACGGACCAGTTCGTCCGGGAACGCCTTCGTCTTGACCAGCGCGAGGACGAGCTGGCGCACGGCCGAGAGCGGAAGGCGCCCGAGTGCGACACGTTCGACCTCGGGCCCTCGGCCGAGAGTTGACAACACCTCCGTGGCGACCGAAGTTGACCCCTTCGGTTCGGGGCGGTAGAGAGCGAGAAGGAGGACCCGACCGTCGGTCACGGTGCCGCAGAAGCTCTCGAGGAGTCGCAGCGACGCGCTATCGGCCCACTGGAGGTCGTCCAGAAGTAGCACGATGGGGCTCTCCTTCGCGAGCGCTCGGAACAACTGGGCGACCCCCGCAAAGAGCCGCTCCCGCCCGTGGTCAAGGTCGGTGTCGGGCGCCGACGCATTCGGCTCGTCGGCGAGCGCGAGGGCCGGAACGAGACGCCCGAGCGCATCGGCGTACTCTCCCGCGGCCCCCCGGAGGGTCGCCGCGGGCAGGTCGGCGGCGAGGTCCTCGATCGCCTTCACCCAGAGGATGTAGGGCGCCGCGGACGACTCATCCGAGGCTCTTCCCCAGACCGCTCGGGCCCCGAGGCGGGCCGCGGCCCGGATCACCTGCTCGGCGAGCCGAGTCTTCCCAAGACCGGACTCCCCTTCGACCAGGACCAGTCGGAACCTGCCTTCGACCGCGCTGGAAACCGCCGACTCGAGGCGAGCGAGCTCGGCCTCGCGGTCGACCCACGGGCCCTCCCGCATGGGGATGTGGCGCTCGGGTCGAAGGTCGATCCGATAGATCGCGACCGGGAGCTGGATGTTCTTCAGGGTCGCCGGGCCGACCGGGACGGCCGCTACGTCCAGTCGAGCGTGCGCCGCTTCGAAGACGGGCGCCGAGAGGCAGATCCCCCCCGGGGGAGACAACGGTTCGATCCGCGAGGCCACGTTAACGGTGTCTCCGTAGAGGTCTCCGTCCTGATGGATCACGTCGCCCATGTGCAGCCCGATCCGGATCGTCACCTCCGGGAGCCCCGGCGTCCGATTCCGTTCGGCGTGCTGGCGCTGGATCGCCAGCGCGCAGAGCGTAGCCGAGGTCGGGTCCGCGAACTCGACCATGAACGCATCGCCGATCGTCTTCACCTCTCGGCCACCGTAGTCGGCCAATAGAGGGCGAACGATCCGGCGGTGCTCGTTGAGGAGACGGAGCGCCCCCATCTCGTCGCGCTGGGTCAGCTCGGAGTAGCCGACCATGTCGGTGAACATCACGGTGGCCGCGACGCGGCCGAACTCGGCTTTTTTCGGGGCGAGCCCGTCTGTGGCCATGCTAGCTCGGGCCGGCGCGGGCCGGCCGCGCCCGTCCACCCGGTCGGTCGGATAAAGCTCTCCGGTCGCGCTTTTAAGGCGGGGCATTGTGCGGGCCCCGTTCGGGGTTGATGGCGAGCAGATGAGTTCCGGGAAATCATCGGGTCGGTTGCGGCGCAGCGGAAGGCGACGTGTAGGCGCGGTCTGGGTCGGGGTCCTCCTCGTGGTGGTCGCCCTGCTCGCGGGGACACTTGGACACGCTGCGGCCGCTCCGACCGCCGGGTCGCCGACGCCCCAGCTCTTCGCGTCGCTTCCGAGCCCGATCGCGGTGACCGCCACCCCGACCGAGCTGCTCGC
>DAHVAA010000034.1 GCA_027314845.1 Thermoplasmata archaeon
GTCGACCGAAAACGAAGGCACCGAGAGGTGCGAGCCCGAGGAACAGCGGGGTAACGAGGAGGCTGGTGCGGGCGGCCGGCAGGCCGAGGCCGAGCTGCGCCCAACCAAGCCAGACGGTGGATCCCTGCGGGTAGAGGATCGAGGGCACCGCGTAGGGGGAGAACGAGAGCGGTATTGTGTGATGAGCGAGGAGCAGGGCGGTGTAGGTAGTGAGCAGCCCGGAGTCGAACGTGTTGCCAGTTCCGACCGGGGCCGCGATCGCGAGTTCGATCCCGAACAGGGCGGTCGCGGACAGCACCGTGAGGAGGTACGCCGGTCGAGTCAATCGGCCGAGCGAGCGGGCGAGCGCATCGGGAACGGTGGCGGAACGACGGACGCGCGCGGTCCACAAGAGGAGCCCCGCGGCGGCCACGATGGGGAGGCCGAACACGACCGGCGCGACGAACAGGCCGAGCGGGAGCGCCGCGACGAGATAGAGTACCGCTCCTCCGAGGTAGAAGTCGAGGAGCAGCCGCTCGATCGGGTCCGTGAACCTCCACGCACCGACCCGACGGGCGAAGAGGGCGCGGACGAACTCGCCCAACACCACCGCGGACGCGGCCCACACCACGAGCGCGGCCGCGAGCTCGCTCGCCCCGGGTCCCGGTAGTCCCACGGGGCCGCGAGCCCCGGTCGCCCTAAAGAACTCTACCGACGGATCACCGGCGGTCCCCGCGCGGGAAAACCCTCGACCGGGAAGCCTCGCGGCGGTCGGACCCTTCGCGCCCACCGGGAGCGCGCCTCACCGGGCAGGGGGGGCCGAAGTACGCCTACCCGAGCACCTCGCCTCGCGGAGCCGCTAGCGGTCCGGCAGGAAAGTCATCGCGTCGCATCGTTATCCTTCGGTGGGCGTGTCCGGTAGCCGAGCTCCTTCCCCATACGCGTCGTCGGGGCCGTTCTTGCCGCCCGGCCCCTTGTCGGATTCGTCCGGATCTTCCATCCACTCTTGTCTTGCGTCCCCGTCTCCCTCGACGGGTTCGGTGTCGGGGGGAAGTTCGTGATAGTCGTCGTCGCGAACCGACGTCTCCGCGCGGGACAGGGATCGCGACCGGCTTGATCCGGCCGATGCATCGGCCGGCCGATCCGTCGCCCTCTCCGACTGGGCCGAAGGAGACTCCGCGACCGCGGAGGCGGTGCCGGTCGACTCCGCTCGCCTTCCCTCGCGCACGTGCTCGATGAGAAGAAGAACAACCCCGGCACCGAGGAGGAAGAAGACGAACTCGGCGAGCGTGTTCGCGGAATCCGTCGCGCCGAGCGCGTCGACCACGGCGGTGGCCACGAGCAGGACCAGGGCGGCCCCGATCGGGAATCGAGCATCGAGGTCTGCCCAGACCGAGTAGACCATGTAGCCCAGCAGGAGCCCGAGGAACACTTCGACGTATGGGAACCCCACGGTCGTCCTCGCTTGCCCAGCCGTGTCCGGCTCAAAATCTCAGCGGCTGAGAAAGGCGTGCCGGGCTCGGCGCGACCACGGGGAGCGACGGGTCCGGGCGTATAACCGGCCGCACCGCTCGTCAAGTTTACATAGGGTGTCCATCATGCCTAAGTAGGGGGGGCCGTTCCCTCCCTTCCTGATGGCGTCCGCCCGCCGAGGCCGCCGCATTGTTCCCCTCATTTTGGGAGCGGCAATGCTCGCGGTCGTGATCGCGTCCGCGCTCACTCCTAACGTCGGAGTGGTCCAGGCGCAGACGAACAATCAATACGTGAGTCCGGGAAACACGAATCCCCTCCTCTCTCCGTTCGTACTGGGCGGCATCGTGGCCGTCATCCTGGCGGCCATCTTGGTCGCGCTCCTGCTGATGCGTCGCCGTCGACGCCCCCCCGCCGCGGCCCAACCTCCCATGCAGGCATGGAAGGGTGGCGGCGGACCCGGTGGCGCGGCGGCGGTTCCACCCCCGTCGACCCCCGTAACCCCCCCGCCGGCGGCCGCT
This sequence comes from Thermoplasmata archaeon, assembly GCA_027314845.1. The sequence goes on from DAHVAA010000034.1 coordinate 1,971, forward strand.
CCGGCGTACCTGGAGACGCCCGAGGACGTCGGTCAGGCGCCGCCGACCGTGGCGGTGCCTCGGGGGGCTGCGGCCGCCCCCGCCGCGGCCGAGGAAGCGGAGCCGGACATCGACTCCCTCATGGCGGAGCTCGACAAGATCAGCGGGGAGATCCTGAAGCGCGCCCCGAAGAAGGGTCAGCCGCCGGCGCAGCCTCCCGACGAAGGGCCCCAGCCGTAACCCGGGCTTCCCCCGACGCGCTTTGCTTAAGAAGGGCCGTTCAGTCGTATTCTCGATGTCCGCCGAGGCGATCCCCTCCGGGGAGGATGCCCTCCTCACCGAGCTCCGGGCGGCGCTCGGGCGTGCGACCGCACGCCCTCGCGAGATCGAGGTAGGGATCGCCCTTTCGATCGCGCTCGGTCGCCTTCGACCCCCGGTCGCCTGCGGGGGATGTTCTCAGCCGTTGGAGTTCGATGGAGTCCCCGCGCGCACGAACGCTTCGCTGTCCGTCCCGTTCCGCCTGGTCTTTGACGGACCGCCGGACCACTAGGTCACGGGAGCGGGTTCGGGGGCGGGTCAAGTGTCCTTCTCGCTGATCGGGACCGTCGTCGATCTGATCACCCTGGTGATGACCACGATCGGACTGCCCGGGCTCTTCGCGCTGATGGCCGTCGAGAGCTTCGGCGTCCCACCGATTCCCAGCGAGGTCATCCTTCCGTTCGCCGGATTCCTCATCGTAGAAGGGACCTATCCGCTCTCCGGCGCCGTGGTGGTCGCGCTTCTCGGTGGGCTTCTCGGGTCCTACGCGGGGTACGCGGTCGGACGATGGGGGCGCCACCGCATCACGGGACTCGGGATCGGGCGCCTTCGCCTCGAGCCCCGCCACCTGGAACGCATGGACCGATTCTTCGCTCGACGAGGCGAAGTGACCGTCGGGGTCGCTCGTCTCCTCCCGGTGGTCCGGAGCTACATCTCCTATCCGGCCGGTACCGCCGAGATGCCCGCCGCGCGGTTCGGGGTCTATACGCTCCTCGGGTCGGTCCCGTTCACGGTCGGTCTGATCTACGCCGGAATGGTGCTCCGCTCCGACTGGACGGTCGTCTCTTCGTACTTCAGCCTGCTCGACTACCCCCTCATCGCGATCGTGGCGGTCGTGGTCCTCTTCCTCGCTCTCCAGGTCGTCGGCGTGCTCGCCCCCGGGTGGCCTCCCCGCCGGGCCGTTCGGACTCCACCGCCGCCGACCCAGTCACCGTAGCGCCCTCTCAGGGGTCACGGCGTGCCTCGTGCACGCCCCGGCTGCGAGCGTCGCACCGACCCCACCGGGGTTCGTCAGTCCGGTGCGGCCCGCTCCCCGTTCGCGAACTCAGGACGCACGACCGACCCTGCCGGACGGCCGACATACTCGCCATCGGCCACGATACGCTCTCCGTCCCGGTAATGCTCGCGCGGGAAGATCGCTTCGAACCCCTCGAACGCGGTCCAGCCGCAGGGGGCGTGGAGCCGACGTGCGTCGATCCGGGTCCGAGCCTTGAAGTCGACCACCAGGAGGTTCGCGCGGTGTCCGGGAGCGATCCGGCCGAGCGGTTGGCCAAACCAGCGCGCCGGGCGGTCGCAGGCGGCCGCGACCAGGGTCGCGAGGTCGATCTCGGCGGCCCGAACGCGCGCGAGCAGGAGCGGGATCATCGTTTCCACGCCGGGCATCCCGCTCGGGGCCTTCTCGAACGGCCGCTCCTTCGCGTCCGCCGGGTGAGGCGCGTGGTCGCTCGCGAGGATCGGAACCTTCCCATGACGGAACGCTTCCCAGAGGCCGCGACGGTCGGCCTCCGAGCGCAACGGAGGGTTGACCTTGAAGCGAGCATCGGTCCCCGTTCGCTCCGACAAGAGTAAGTGGTGCGGGGTCGCCTCGAACGAAATGCCGCTCTCCCCCAGCCGATCGACCGACCGGCTGGTCGTGAGGTGCGCGACGTTCAATCTCAGCCCCGCGGGGGGCGGAAGGAGCCGGTCGAGGGCGGACTCCTCGGCCGCCACGGGACGATGGGCGTTCCAACCGGTCGGGTCGCGGGGTCCGGAGACCGGGGCGAACCGCCGCGGGTCCTCGGCGTGCACGGAAACCGGTAGGCCGAGACGCGCCAGTCGGGCGAGGAGCGAGGCGAGCTCGTTCGCGGGGACCCCGTCTCCGACGCCGGTCGTGGGGCTCTCGTAAACTTTGAACGCCCCGGCGGTGCGGGCGAGACCCTCGAGAGCGGCGGGTCGGAGCGGGGACGCGTAGATCAGCACGTCCACGGCCGCGCGGCCGCGGACCCGTGCCGCCTTGTCCCGGACCCCTTCGGCATCGGTCACCGGGGGTTCCGTGTTCGGCATGTCGCCGACCAGGCCGACTCCGCCGAGCGCGGCTTGGATCGTGCCAAAGGCGATGGTCTCCGAACCCGAGCCACCGCCGGGTTCGCGTAGGTGGACGTGGAGGTCGGTCGCGGCCGGCAGGATCACCGCGTCGCCGACGTCGTGCCGCGTTCCGCCCGCACGGGACTTTCCGACCGATTGGATCCGACCCTCCCGGTCGATCGCGATCTCCACCGATTGCAGCCGACCTCGGACGAAGGCCCGGCCCGCGAGAACCCACGCGGGCGCTTCGCGGGAGGGCCCTTCGCTCCCGGCCCGCGGCGGTCCCATCGGCGGCGGGACGATGGAGTACGTAAAGAAGACCGCGGGCCGCCCGCAGGGCTTTTCTGCCGGGTCTCCTCGACACCGTCCGTGCCGCGCCCGTCGGCCACCGGATGGACCTACGCGCGTAGCGGCGTCGACGTCGATGCGCGGGCCGAGGCGCTCGCGGGGCTCCTTCGCGAGGTCAAGTACCGGCCCCCGCCGGACCATGGGCGCGTGGTCGAGGCCCCGGGGCATTACGCCGGCCTCGTGCGGGTCGGGCGCGAGACGATCGCGATCACCACCGACACGGTCGGAACGAAGGTCCTGCTCGCGGAGAAACTCGCCCGTTGGGAAGAAGTGGGCGAGGACCTCGTCGGCGCGAACGTGAACGACCTCGCGGCGATGGGGGCCCGGCCCACCGCGCTGGTCGACACGATCCTCTGTGGCGTCCCCGACCCCGAGGCGTTCCGGGGGATCGGACGCGGGATCGAGCGCGGGCTGCGGGCGGCCCGGTGTGCCCTTCTCGGGGGCGAGACCGCGGTCGTGCCGGACATCGTTCGCGGCGTCGACCTGGGGGGAACCGCGATCGGGTTCTTCCCCCGAGGCCGCGTGCCGGTCACCGGTCGTCGGATCCGGCCCGGGGACCGGATCCTCGGACTCCCTTCGAACGGGGTCCATGCGAACGGCTTCACGCTGATCCGCAAGCTCATCGCCGCCCGGGGGGTCGACCTCGCCCAACCGCGGCCGGGGGCGCGTCGGCCGGTGGGGGAAGAGCTGCTCCGCCCGACGCGGATCTACACCGACGCGACCGAGGCGCTCGCGGGTCGGCCCGAAGCGCATGGGTTCGCGCATATCTCGGGAGGCGGCGTGCGCAACCTGGTGCGTCTCCACCCGAAGGTCGAGTTCGTGCTCGACCGGTGGCCGGACCCGCCCCCGCTCTTCGACTGGCTTCGCTCCCTCGGGGGGATGTCGAACGCGGAGGCCTACCAGACGTTCAACATGGGGATCGGCTTCCTATTGGTGGTCGACCGGGCGCATCTCGCCGAAACCCGTCGTCGCCTCGCTCGCGCGGGGGCGGCCGACGCGGTCGAGCTCGGTAGGGTTGAGCGGGGAACGGGGGTCACGCTTCCGTCGCTGGACGTGCGGTACGAGGGGTACGCCTGAGTCCGGTTCCTCGGCAAAGACTTTCCAACCGCATCGCTCACCGCCGGCGTGCACCGGATCGGAAGTCCGAGGCCGTTCGCGATCCTGCTCTCGCTTGCGGCGGCGTTCGGCTGGGCGACCTACTACATCTTTGTCCTCGCCTTAACGCCCGGCACAACCCCCGTCGCGATCCTCGTATATCCGTTCCTCTTCGGCGGGGTCGCCTACGCGGCGTGGACCGTGGCCGAAGGGCACGGCGCCGCGTTCCTCCGGGCCTGGAGGGAGCCCGCGGCCTACCTCCGTACCGCCCTCCTGGTCGGGATGCAGCTGAGCGTCCTCGCGGCCACCTACCTGACCGGGCCAGTGGACGCTTCGCTCCTCTCGCTCATCGGGGACGTGGTCGCTACCCCGCTGATCGTCGCCTTCCTCCTCGGCGTCCACACAGAGCACATTCGGACCCCTGTCTTCGCGATCGGTCTCCTCTTGAGCCTCGCGGGGGGGACGATGGCGATCGTAGGGGGGCAGAGCCTCTCGGTCGTCCACGATTGGGGCTGGCTCGTCGTGCCGGTCGTCCCGCTCACGGTGGCCCTGTACTTTCTCCTGACCGCCCAGGCGAACGCGCGCGCTCCGGCTTCGGCGGTGGTCGCTCAGTCGATGCTGGCGGCGGCGCTGATGACCGCGGCGATCTCCTTCGCGATCCCCGGCGGGTACCCCGGGCTCGTCGTCACCGCCCCGGTCCCGTTGCTCCTCCTGCTCGTGACCGGGGTCACGAGCTTCTTCCTCGCCCCCGCGCTCTACTTCATCGCGCTCGGAAAGGTCGGGCTCGTCATTCCGCCGATGCTCATGACCGGGATCCCGGTGTTCACCCTCCTCCTCAGCGCGGTCGTGCTCGGGATCGGCCTCCCGCTTCTCGGCGTGTTCGGGATCCCGGTCGCGGTGGTCGGCGCGCTCTTTACGCTCCGCGGGGAGTCCGGCGACGAGCGGACCGGGTCGGCGGGTCGCTCGGAGTAGGCCGCGGTGCGGCCGGCGGGATCACTGGTAATCCGCGAGGCTGCGATTGGCCGTTTTGCGTTTTGCCGGCTTTCCGAGGTCCGCGACCGAGGTCTCGAGCGTAGCGGGGGGACCCGCCTCGACCGTCGGGAGGCGCTCGGCGCCTCCGAGGCGACGCTGGCGGCTCCCTCCGAGGAGCGCGGAGGCGTCCCAGTCGTACACCTCCGTCACCCGGGCCAGGGTCTGGGCCACGCGGTCGGCGTAGTACTCCCAATCCGGTTGCTTCGTGAACGGACGGCCCTCCACCCACGGCTCGATCTCCTGCGGGCCCTTGCGGGAGTCGGTCACGATCCAGGCGACGCGCATGCCGGGGATCACGTCATACCCCTCGGCCCGGAGCTGCTTGAACACGCGCAGGAACGGAAGGGCGTCCCGTGTCGACTCGTTGTACTCGCTCTCGTTGCGGACGGTGCGGGCGATGACGAGGCGCTCGACCGGGACCCCTCGGTTCCGCACCGCGCCCACGAGCTCCCGAGCGCGCTTCACCGCGCCGTCGGTATCCCCCCGGAGGACGAGGTCGAAGACCTCCATCAGGGCCTCCGATTGATAGTCGAAGGCATCCGTCCGTCGCGTCTCGTACCCCCGTACGACGAGCTCCTCCCGGGGCCAGACGGTCCGGCCGACGTAGCGCTTCTTGACGCCGTGAGAAAAGAACGACTCGAAGACCGACTGGAACTCGAAGGTCGTCCCCTCGTGCGTGAACCGCTTTGCGACCGTCTCGCCGAACTCCTTCGCCCCCTCCAGGCTCTCCACCGGCGAGCGAACGAAGACCGAGTCGGTGTCGGAGTAGACCACCTCGTAGCCGTCCGTCTCGAGCGCCCGGATGATCGAGGTGATCGCCTCGCGAGCGAAGGACGTGATCGCGGCTCCGATATCCTTGTTCGTGAACCGGTAGAAGCTCGAAGCGAGCACGCCGTAGAACGAGTTCATCAGCACCTTCACGGCGTTCTGCAGACCGTCGTAGTAGGCGGCCAGCTCGGGGGTGGCGGCCTCGCGCTGCGCCCGGCGGAAGCGGTCCCGGTCGGCCAGGAGCTCCTCGAGGATCTCCGGGATGAGCCCGCGCCGCACGTCCCTCGGTACGAACCGGGCGCCCGAGGGCGCGACCGTCGTCCCCGCCTCCGCGTCGAGGGTCGTGAAGCAGAGGTTCTTCGAGATGATGATCGACGGGTACATCGACTTGAAGTCGAGGACGACGACCCAGCGGTACATCCCGGGGCGGATCGCGTGGACGTACCCGCCCTCGATGGGGTTATCGCGGCCGCCGAAGTGGCTCATCGGGACGCCGACCCCGCGTCGGTCGGCCCGCGGGATCAGCATCGCGTCGATGAACAGCGACGTTCGTCCGTTGAGCCCCTCCTCGAGCGGGAGGTGGGCGACCGTGGCAAGGTCCGCCGCCTTCTCGATCGTACGCAGGCGCTGAAGGATCCGGAGCGCGAGGTCCGCGTCGTGTTCGCAGTACTCCATCACGCGCGCGGGGTCGCGGGCCCACTCCTCATCGATGTTGCGGCGGTCGACGGCCAGCTTCGAGTCACCGAGAAGGGTCCGGGCGACGAACTGAAGGGTCTCCTGCTTCGGCTTGAGGTCGCGGCGGGCCGACCACCAGGCATCGGCGACGACCCGGCCGGCGACCTTCCACAGCCGCTCGCCGAACTCCGACGGGCCGGAGTGCTCCCGACCGATCGGGAGTGTAGCGAGCCCGGTGGCACCGGCGCGCTCCATGAGCAAGGGGAAGTCGTACCCTCCGATGTTGTACCCCGTGATCACGTCCGGGTCTTCGGCGAGGACGACCTCGACGAACCGCTCGAGGATGCGACGCTCGCTCGGGTCGCTGATGCGGAAGGTGGTCCGCTCTCGGCCCCCGCCGTCCGAGACGCCGCAGATCGTGAAGATCGTCCGGGCGCGGATCGCGTTCTCGATGTCGAAGGAGAGGACGCGCAGGGCCGGTCGGAACGGCTCGGTCGGACGGATGTCCGGTCCGGATCCGGTCACGATGCGAACCACGTCCGGGACGGTGTAGCGCATCCGCACCGGCTCCGGCTCCTCCTCCGCTTCGAACGCGACCGTGAGCCCAAGGTGACGGTCGTAGAGGAAGCGATGGACGAACGGGATGTCGCAGGCGAGCACGCTCGACTCGTCGCCGCGGCGTCGGTAGCGGTCGCGGTATTGCGGGACGAGCCACGGACGATGAAGGGTCACCCGCAACGCCGTCCGATCGCGACCACCGACCCAGGTGGTGATCTCCTTCGTCTCGACGATCTCGGGGTCCTTCGTGAGCTGGTCGCGGATCTCGGCGGTCGGTTCCGTGATCACGAAGTAGGGGCGAAACCCGTAGTAGCGCGCCACAAGGGGCTGGCCTTCACGGGTCCGGCCGAAGAGCTCGACGACCACCTCGTCGCCTTGGGCCTGGTAGGAACCGTCTAGGACGAACAGCTCGACCGTGCGCACGGGGCGGCGAGCCGCTCCGCGCGATTAAAGGTTCGGCCCCGGACGGCGGCGCAGCCATTCTCCTAGCGTCTCGAGGTCCCGAAGCCAACGCTCGTTCCACCGGCGAGAACGGAGCGAGGCGGCCGGGTGCAACAACGGAAAGATCGGAGGGTTCGCGGTCCGCGGTACCCCCGCGGCTCGCAGGACCGGCGGGGCGGTCGGGTCCAGCGCCCGCAGCGCGTGCGCCCCCAGCGTAACCACGAGCTCCGGATGCAGCAGCCCAAGCTGGCGATCGAGGAATGGCCGGCAGGTCCGCGCCGCGCGGGTGTCGAACCGGTTCTCGGGTGGCCGGCACTTGAGAAGGTTCAGCACGCCGAAATCGTCGGGCGGGAGTCCGAGAGCGCGGATCGCGGCGTCGAGCCGCTGACCGGACCGGCCCACGAAAGGGATCCCGACCCGGTCCTCTTCGGCCCCGGGTGCCTCGCCCACGAAAACGACGCGGGGAGCGAGCCCGCCCCGGTACACCACCGCGTGCGTCCGGACGGCGCCGAGGGGACAGCGTCGGCACGACCGGATCTCTTCCGAGAGCTGATTCCACGCCGCAGAGCGCCCGCGCGGTACCGTCCGCGCGAGCGGGTCGGTCGTTCGGGAATGAGGGCTGCGCGGTCGGTCCATGCGAGCTCGGATGCCGCTCTTCGGGCTGGCGGAAGCGCGACGCGGCACGGACCTTAAATAGGGCTACCCTGTGGCTCGGCCCCTTCGCGCCATGACTCCGCCTTCCGGACTCAACACTGCGGGCCGCTTGGCCCGTCTCCGTCAGCGGCGACGCTGGTCGGACCGGTACTACAAACGCCGCACGCTCCATCTGAAGGAACGGTCGGACCCGTTGGAGGGGGCCCCCCAGGCTCGGGGGATCGTGATCGAGAAGGTCGGGGTCGAGGCGAAGCAGCCGAACTCCGCGATCCGTAAGTGCATCAAGGTTCAACTGATCAAGAACGGCCGCCAGGTGACCGCCTTCGCGGTCGGGGACGGTGCGATCAACTTCATCGATGAGCACGACGAGGTCCTCGTCGAGGGGATCGGGGGCCGGATGGGCCGGTCCTACGGCGACATCCCCGGCGTGCGATACAAGGTGATCCAAGTCAATAGCGTCTCGCTCGACGAGCTCGTCCGGGGTCGCAAGGAGAAGCCGGCCCGATGAGCGCGAACCCCGAGTCCCTCCGGCCGGTCGAGCCGGCGGCCGAAGAGGCCGGTCCGGTCGTCCAGCGCCCCCAACCTCCACCTCCGCCGCCGTTCTCGGTTCCGCCGTTGTTTGGCAAGTACCCGTTCGAGGGGATCGAGGTTCACGACCCCGGTCTCTTGCCGTACCTCTACCTTCATCCGGTCTACTCACCGCACACGGAGGGTCGACTCACGGGACGGCCGTTCCTCAAGTCCCGCATGCATCTCGTAGAACGGCTCGCGAACCATCTGATGAAGGGCGGGAAGTTCACGGGGAAGAAGTCGAAGGCCCTCGCGACCATCCGCAAGGCGTTCGACGAGCTCGCCCAGAAGGAAGGGAAGAACCCTCTCCAGATGCTGGTGGACGCGGTCGAGAACGCCGCGCCCCGCGAGGAGGTCACCCGTCTTCAGTTCGGCGGGATCTCCGTCCCGAGGGCGGTGGACGCCTCCCCGGCTCGGCGGCTCAATGTCGCGATCCGGAACCTCGCCCTCGGCGCGATCCAGTCCTCTCACAAATCCACGAAGCCGATCCACTCCTGCCTCGCGGACGAGATCCGTCTCGCGGCGAAGGGCGACCTGACCTCCTTCTCCGTCGGCCGGAAGGAAGAGGTCGAGCGAGTCGCCCAGTCGGCCCGCTGAGGACAGAGGAGGAGCCTGCATGACGCACATTCGTAGCGAACTGGCGAAGGCCATCCCCGAGATGATGCGGAGCGTCGACAAGATCCGCAACATCGGGATCGTAGCGCACATCCACCATGGGAAGACGACGCTCTCGGACAACCTCCTCGCGGCAGCCGGGATGATCTCGACCGAGCTCGCGGGCAAGCAGCTCTACCTGAACTTCGACGAACAGGAGCAGGCGCGCCTCCTCACGATCAACCCCGCGGACGTCACGATCGTCCATGAGTTCGAGAAGGAGAACTACCTGATCAACCTCATCGACACCCCGGGTCACGTCGACTTCGGCGGGGACGTCACGCGGGCGATGCGGGCGGTCGACGGGGCGATCGTGGTCGTCTGCGCCGTCGAGGGTGTGATGGCCCAGACCGAGACCGTTCTTCGCCAGGCACTGCGCGAGAAGGTGAAGCCGGTCCTGTTCATCAACAAGGTCG
>DAHVAA010000035.1 GCA_027314845.1 Thermoplasmata archaeon
CACCTCATCCTCGGCGCCCCGTTCGGCCCCGGCGCCTGGCGAGCCTACGACGGGAACGGACGGGAGACGACCCTCGAGGTCATCGAAGGCCGACGCGTCGGCGGAGAAGAGGATGCCCTCCCGCAGTACCGTCCCCGTCCGGTCCATCGACCCGAGCGGGAACCCGCCGGCGATTTCCCGTCCGATGAGGCCTGAGCGCTCGGGCGCGCGCTCGCGGTCCGTCTATTCTCGAACGGGGATCGTCGGGACCGGCAGGCGGTCCGGGCTCTGGTTCGGGTCGGCCATCGCACGGCCGGGTCGCCCCGACTCGCTCCAGAGGCCGTGCATCTTAGCGATGACCTCGAGGAAACCGATGAAGCCGCGGAACGCGCCCCGATAGAGCTCCGTGTGCGCCCCTTCCCAGTCAAAGAAGTCGCGGAGCATCTTCTTCGACTGGCGGAGGCCGTGGGTGAGCGCGCGCTTCAGGAGCTCCTCCTGGAGCGGGCTCAGGCGGTCCCGGCGGAACCAGTCGCGGCTCTTGAGGTGGCCGAGCGGCACGAAGAACATCGGGACCAGCAGGCCCTTGAAGTCCCAGAGGTCGTCGATCAGGTCGATCGTCCGGGCGACATCGTCCTCGGTCTCCTGCGGGAGACCGACGATGAAGGTACAGGCCGGATAAACGTGGTTGTCGTTCATGAGGCCCGCCGCCTGCACGACCAGTTCGGGCCACTGGCTGGCCTTGAACGGAGCGACCTTCCCCGGCATGGCCGCGGTGATCATGTGGGGCGAGCCGGTCTCGACCCCAACCTCCACTCCCCACCACGACTGCTTGTCGTCGATCAGGATCTCGGCACACTTCGAGAGCAGCTTCGGCTTGGTCATGAGCGAAGCCACGGCGACGTGCGACCAACCGACCTGTTCGTAGTGCCGCTTCGCGAGCTGGAGGAGCGGGAGGAGCTTCTCCTCGTGGGGCATGATGTTCGGGCTGCCGTAGAAGTACACGTCGTCGGAGTGCAGGAGACCCTTGCGGATCCCGAGCTTCGCGTTGACCTTCAGCTCCTCTTCGATCTTCTCGAGAGGGTACCATCGGGTCGGCCGCGTCGTCACCGAACAGAACGAGCAACCGCGGCAGCAGCCCCGGCCGATCTCGATCAGTCCGTTGACGCTCGGGTACTTGATCGACGAGATCTGCTCGACCTTCGGCGCCTCCTTCGCGGCGAGGACGACGTGCGGCGGGAGGAACTCATCGTGGAGCGCCTTCGAGACGATCTCCCGGACGAAGACGTCGCTCTCGCCCTCGACGACGGTGTCGATCCCGCCGAACGTATCGAGGAACTCCTGGATCCAGGGGAGCTTCTGTCGGGTCGCGGGAGAGAGTTGCCAGGCGCACGGACCCCCCGCGATGATCTTGAGGCCGCGCTTCCGCGCCTCGACCACCGCCGGCTGGGTGAGCATCCGCTTGAAGTTCACGCTGTTCAGGGGCTCGCGGCGCATCACGCCGCCAAAGGTCGAGCTGGGGGGGTTCAGCCCGAAGTAGTCGTGGCCCGAGATGAGGAGGACCTTGGCCTCCCCCGGCATGTACTTGTTCAGGTGGCCCGGATGCACGATCCGCGCATCGAACCCGCCGTCGATCAGGGACGCCTCGATCTTCCGCATCCCGTAGGGGGCCTGCTGCGGGAATCCGTTCTCGTCGACCTTCATGGCCGGGTAGAAGAGGCGCTGGTAGACGGATTCCGGGAAGACGTAGGCGGGGGTCGTGGTACCGAACCCCAGGAACTCCTTCCCGTGGTGGTTGCTCATCATCGTCCAGTCGCAGGTGACGACCACTTCCGGCATTGGTTACCCCAACTTAGGCCACGGAGGCTCTCCGCACCACGAAGTCGGTATTCTTATTGGTTGCGAAGCCGGCACAGCGACAGTTCGCCGACCGTGGAGCGCCTGCGCGAGGGTCCCGCGGACGTTCCGGACCTATTCAAAATCGGTCTCGTCGTCGTCCCGAGGCAGCACGCCGTCGAGACTGTCGCTCGCTTCTTCGCTCGACTCCTCGACCTCGCCGCTCTCCCGGAAAGCGGGGTCCCGCTGAAGGAGATGGATCCGAACGCAGTCGCGGTGCGCCGGGTTCCCGTTCCAGGAGCTGGTTTCGGCCGGGTTCCCGAGCGGCTCCTTGCAGAGACTACAGATCTCGGGCGGCGGGCTGATCCATGCGATACGTCGGGGCGGAGACTCCATACCTGCGCCACCAGAACGCGGAGGGGGTCCATTACCTTTCGGTCGCGCGGGGAAACCCCCCTTACGGGAGGCGACGCGGGCCGTCCGTTCCGTTGGAGTACGCGGGTGGCGGGTATCGAAACCCCATTATCGGGCCGACGCCGTCCTCCGGGGCGATGGACGCGCTTCGCGAGATCCGCCGGCGACGCGCGGCGCTCGGCATCTCGCTCGGCGACCTGGCCCGGGCCGTGGGCCGTAGCGATGCGACCCTGAGCCGCATCGAACGTGGACAGATCCGGCCGTCGTACGAGCTCGTTCAGCGGATCTTGGCCTATCTCGAGGCTCAGGAAGGTCTCGCGTCCCCACGCCTCACGGTCGCCGACCTGATGAGCCGCGCCCTGACCTCCGTGGAGTCCTCGGCGACGCTCGCCACGGCGGCGCAACGCATGGAGTCGGGAGCGTTCTCGCAGCTCCCCGTACTGGACGACGGGCACGTGGTGGGTTCGCTTTCCGAGTCGGCGTTGCTCCGTGCCCTCGCCCAGGCGAACGCTCATCGACTCCGGGTGCGGGATGTCCTCGAGGTCGCCTATCCCGTCGTCGAAGAGGGATTCCCGGCCGACCTGCTCCCGCCCCTTCTGGGCCGGTACCCGGGCGTACTCGTCTCTCATCGCGGAGAGGTTCGGGGGATCGTGACGAAATCCGACCTGATCCGCGGTCTCCGGGGGACCACCCTGCGTAGAACGTCGTCGACCTAGGGCTCGCGCCGCGACGCCCGGACCGCGCTGAGGAGCGCCGCGACCGCCAGTTGCGCCGCCCGGACCCCTAGCTGGTCGGCCGTCTCCCCCACTCGGGCCTCCTTCTTCCGGCGGCGACGCTGCTCGGTGGAGACGGCAAAGACCACATCCCCGTCGGTCGTGCTGTGGAACGGAGTGATCGAGGAGGCGAGACCCGTGTGGACCATCGCCGCCACCCGAGCGAGCGCGGGGCGATCCACCGCAAGGTCGGTGACCGCGAGCGCGAGCGTGGTCCCCGTCGTCCGGTCCCGGCCCCCGAGTTCGGCCCGGGGCGGGACGACCGTTCCGTCCGTCCCCCTCGCACCCGCGACCCAGCGGCCGCTCTCCGGATCCCTCACCGCTCCGACCGCGTTCGCTACGACCAGCACGCCGACCGAGCCGAACCGTGGGTCCCGGGTGGCGGTGGCGCCCACGCCCCCGGCCATCGCCCGGCCGCGTCCGAGGTATTTGCCGACCGTAGCCCCTGCGCCGGCGCCGACCCGGCCGATCGCGACCGGGCCCGGCACCGCCCGACGCGCGGCTTCGTACCCCAGGGGAAGATAATCCGGGAGCGGTCCTCGACGGGTCGGCAGGTCGAACAAGGCGGCGCCCGAGATCGGGACGACGACGTTCGGGTTGCGGAAGGCTCGGTGGCCGCCGCCGGTCTCGAGGACCCGCGTGCGCACCCCCCGGGCCGCGTCGAGACCGTAGAGGCTGCCGCCCGCGAAAAACACCGCCCAGCGACGTCCGAAGGTCGCATCGAGCGACAAGGAGGCGGTGTCGTAGGTCGCCGACGCTCCTCCCCGAACGTCGACGACGGTCGGCGAGGGCCCGGCGAACCGGACGACCGTGACGCCGCTGGCCCCGCCCTCAGACTCCGCGTGGCCGACCGCGACCCCCGGTATGGTGCCGAAGTCGATCCGGTTCGCGGGCACGCTCCACGAAGGCTCGGCGAGGGGAAAACACTGCGGAGCCCGACGCCGCTCGTGGGGCTTTATCCCTCGCTGCCCTTCGGGGAGCTCGGATGAGCCGACCGGCGCCTGCGATCGAGCCGAGCGAGGTGACGCCCGTCGACTTTCGCGTCGCGCGGGAGCTCCCGCTCGGTCGTCATCCGATCCTCGCGGCGTTCCCCGGTCTTGACCGGCTTCCGACCGCCGGCCGGCTCGTGCCGGACCCGGTGGCCCGGGCCGCGCTCTTCCGGGTCACCGCGATCGAGCTCGTCTCGCAGGACGTGTGGATGTACGTGGCCCCCTTCGAGATCCCGAAAGGAGCGCGGCGTCAGTGGCGCCCGGTCGTCTCCCCCGACCACGACTGCATCGTCGTCGGAGAGGTCCATCTTCGCCAGAGCTCCGGGCTGATGTTGTTCCTCGACATCTATCACGAGCTCTGTCACATTCTCCAGCGTCAGGGCGGCGCGGACCTCTGGCCTCCCGGCGTGAGCTACGTGCGTCGCTGGACCGAGGTCGAAGCCTATCGGTTCGTGGTGAACGAAGCCCGAGCGCTCGGCGTCTCGAACGAGTACCTCGCGGAGTATCTGCGGGTGGAGTGGATCTCGGACCAAGAGCACCGCGAGCTGCTCGACGAGCTGGCGATCCCCGCCCACTAGCGCGACGCTCGTTCCTCCGTTCCGGTCGCGTCGCGCGCCGCGCGCGCTGCGACAAGAACCGATTCTTTATCCGCTCCGCCCCAAAATTCGACGGTTCGCCGGGGGGGTGCGAGGTCCTGTCGATCGACCTCACGGCCCGCTCGGTCGTACGACCCTCAGCGAGCGACCTCTGGTTCCTCACCGACCTGCCGCTGGCCGTCTCCGATGGGATCGCGATGCCGCTGATCCCGCTCCTCGCCCTCCAGCACTTCGGTGCGAGCGCGTTCGCGGTCACGATCATCATCGCGGCGAGCGCGATGAGCCAGGTCCCGTTCACGATCCTCTGGGGGAACCTGTCCGACCGGATCTCTCACCGGAAGTTCTTCCTGGTCGGTTCGTTCCTCGCGACCGGCACGAGCATCATCCTCATCGCCCTGGCCCACGACCTCCTCACCTACTTCTGGCTCAACGTCGTCGAAGGGCTCGCCTCCGCGGCCAGCGCGCCGATCGGCACGATGCTGCTCCTCGAAACCCGCCACAAGCGGTGGTGGCCGGAGGACATCGGGCTGTTCGGACTGATCTCGGGGCTCGGGACGACCGCCGGCCTCGCGTTGGGCTTCCTCTGGCTGTTCGTCATCGGGTTCAATCAGCCCGCGATCGAGGTGATGACCGCGCTCCTGATCGTCTCGGGGGTCCTCGCGCTCGTCTCGGCCGGGATCGCCTGGGCCTGGATCGAGGAGCCGACCGCCGCGGCGCGCGTCGACCGAAGAACGGTGGCCGACCTCGTCCACCTTCACCGGGGGGTCGTCGAGCGTCTGCGCCACTTCCGCTCGCGGGTGGTCGGCCTGGTCGACCTCACGCGACCGACGACCGAACGCCTCCCCGGCCGCGAGTACCTTTTCCTGGCCGCGCTCGGCCTGATGAGCGTCGGCTTCGACATCTTCTACGGTCCGTTCCCGGTCTTCCTCTGGCAGAACGCCCACTTCACGGACGCGGGGGTCTTCATCGTCTATCTCGGCTCGTCCGCGGCGTCGACCGCGCTCTTCTTCCATTCGGGAAAGGCGGTCGAGCGGCACTCCCCGAAATCCGTCTTCCTCGAGTCGCTCGGCGGACGGGTCCTCTTGATGTTGCTGTTCCTTTGGGGGCCGATCTACGTCCTCTTTGGGCTCGGCTCCCCCGCGCTGCTCGGCTGGCTCACGCTATTGAACGCCCTGCTCGGGGTGACGTGGGCGTTCATCTCGACCGCGAGCACCCTGTTCCTCGTGCGGCTCGTCGGAAGGTCCGCCCGAGGGCGCGCGCTCGGTCTCTACAACGCGTTCGCCGGCGCCGGAAGCCTCCTCGGAACGCTCCTCGGCGGATGGCTCTACGCCACTTACGGGGTCCATTTCGCGTACTCCATCGCGGCGCTCACGGTGGTCGCCGGAGCGCTCGTCCTGATGCCGATCCCTTACCACATGTTCACCCTCCCTCACCACTCGGCCCACCGCCACCGCCTCACGCACGGGATGCGGCCGGGGATCCGGAGCACTCGCGCGGCCGTCCCGCCGCCTCCGGTGCCGGTCGGGCGCCGGCCCTGACCCTTCGCCACGCCCTACCGGCCCGAGCGAAGCCGTTCAGCCGAACATTTCCCAGGTCAGGGTCCGGATAACGTAGCCGAGCGCGAGGTTCGCGAGGAACAGCTCGAGCTCCGCGGGATAGTCCCGGATCGAGCAGGAACGGAAGCCGAGCTGACCCACGGCAACGGGCTCGGAGCCCTTGAGGACCGCGAAGCGTCCGGTGAGTCGCTCGTTGATGGTGTAGGTGACGCTCCCGTACACGATCGTCATCGGACCGAACACGGTCGACTGGGTCCGCCAGTGCTCTTCGCCGATCTGGATCCGTATCTCGTCGCTCTTCGCTCGGTAGCTGACGGTGGCGTAGACCTCGTTCGGCGCTTCGGGCCGGAGCACCACGTAGTCGGTGGAGAACAGGGCCGCGAGGCGTCGCCCGAGACCGGCCTCTCCGGCTTCGCGCGGGCGGCCGGTCCAGGTCTCGGCCCCCACGCTGATCTCGATGACGTTCTTGAGAACCCGCGCGGTCGCCTGGATCATCGGGCGCTCGAGGCGTAACCGGCCATCAAGTAATAATGACGGTCGGGCTCGACCGACCGTGTCCCTCCCCCCCGAACCGCCGGAGTCGGAGCGGGCGGTCGGCCTCGAGTTCTATCTCTCGAGCACCCCTCCGGCCCCGGGAAGGACGAAGAGCCGGCCCGACGACTTTCGGGTCAGCGAGATCTCGAGCTACCCGTTTCCGGACCCCGAGGGGGCCTTTACGGTCCTCCGGGTCGCGAGCCGTGACTGGGAGCAGCACGAGCTCGGTGCGGCGATTGCCCGGCGGCTCGGCCTCTCCCCGCACGCCATCCAGTGGTCCGGAACGAAGGACCGCCGCGCGGTGACCGACCGGCTCCTGTCCTACCGAGGGCCGCTCCCGACGGGGGACCTCGGGCTCGCGCGCGTCGAGCTGCGGGAGGCTTACCGTGCGCGGGACGGGCTCGTCCTCGGCCACCACTACGGGAACGCGTTCGAGATCCGCGTGGTCGACCTCGGCGGACCGGCCTCGGAGGCCGTGGACGCATTTCGTCGGACCGAGTCCGACCTGCGTTCGGCCGGAGGGTTCCCGAACCTCTTCGGGCTCCAGCGGTTCGGCGAGGTCCGACCGGTCACGCACGAGGTCGGTCGCGCGCTCCTGCGGGCGGACTCGGCGGCCGCGGTGGAGGCCTATCTGACCGCCCGCCCGGTCGGGGGGACGCCCGGTGCCGGGGACGACGCGCGGCGAGCGTTCGCCGAGCATCACGACCCGGTTCGCGCCCTGCGAGAGTTCCCGCACGAGTACCGGTTCGAACGGGCGCTGCTCGAGCGGCTCGCGAAGGGTCAGGACGCGGACCGGACGCTGCGCGCCCTCTCCCGTGACCTGCGACTCCTCTTCGTACACGCCTATCAGGCGCTCTTGTTCAATCGCTGGATGAGCCGTCGTCACGAACGCGGCCTGCCTCTGTCGGCACCCTTCGCGGGAGACCGGATCCTCCGGTTGGGCCGGGACGGGACCGTGAGGAGCCAGGACGCGGTGCCGGTCGCCGTCGACAACCTCGAAGAGTGCCGGGAGCTCGTCGCACGCGGTCGGGCGATCCTCGCCGGGCCGCTCGTCGGGTATGAGACCCCGGCGGAAGGCGGGGAGAGCGGCGAGATCTTGGAGGGCCTCCTCCGGGAAGAGTCGGTCGAGCGGTCGAACTTCCGCCTTCCCTCCCACCCCGAGATCGCGAGCCGGGGGGGCTGGAGACCCGTCCTCCTCCCGCTTCCACCGATCGGGCTCACGCCGAGCCCGGAGGGGGTCGAGTTCCGATTTGCCCTTCCCAAGGGGGCGTACGCGACGGTCTTGCTGAGGGAGTTCCTGAAGCCCGGAGCGACGTAGTACCCCGCGGCGCCACCGCTCCAAACGAGCCTACTAATACCCGAGGGCCGGCTTCGATGACTCGACCGGCCAATTCCTATGGCGACGGATTCTCCGCGACCGTACCTCTACCCGACCCAGTCGGCGGCGATCCCCCGGCCGACCAACTCGGCCGACCAGCCCCCCCGGGTGCCGAGCGGAGTACCGGACTTCGACTACCTCACCGGTGGGTTCCCCGCCGGGTCCGTCGTGCTCCTCTTCGGGGAGGCCGGGGCGGGCCACCAGGAGTTCGCCCTGACCTCCGCGGCCCACCTGATGCTGCGCTTCGATGAGCCCCGAACTCACCGATTCTACCTCGGCACGGCGAAGGGTCCGTTCCTGTTCCCGGAGTCGGTCGCCTACCTCAGCACGAGCCGTTCGGAGGACCAGGTGATGAGCGAGCTGCGCGCCGCGTTCACCGGCATCTACCCCGAGACGCTGCACCGCCACCTCACCTTCCGCGACCTCTCCCCGTCGTACTTCGCCGACACGGTCGTCCCGAGCGACTGGGCCTCGGTCCGAAGTCCGCTCCTCTCGGGCAGCCCTGCGGCCTTCCGCCCGGACGGGGGCCCGGGTCGCGCGCTGGCCGACGCGGCGGAAGCGGCCGGACCGAAGAACCTCGTCATCCTCGACTCCCTGACCGACCTCCTCGTCCGAGAAGGGGTCGGAGCGGGAGACCTCCTCACGCTGTTGAAGGGTCTGAGGCGGAGGGCGAAGGAATGGAACGGGATCGTCTACCTGCTCCTGTCGGAGGGCGTCGCCCCGGGACCGATCGAGCAGGCGGTGATCGACTCGGTCGACGTGGTGCTCCACTTCGCCTGGCAATCGAGCCCGAACCACTCGCACCGACAGCGGACGATGCTCATCCAGAAGTCGATGCCCGTCCTCTCCCATCTTCCGGCCGAGTACCACGGCCGGTTCGTGATCCGGATCAACGCACTGAACGGGCTGGTGACCACGCAATATGAGCGAGTCTGAGCTCGCCCGCGGCCGCATCCCGACCGGGGTCCCGGGCCTGGACGAGATGCTCGGCGGAGGGTTCCCCGCCGGTCACGTTGTCCTGGTCACCGGGCTCCCCGGGACCGGCAAGACCTGCTTCGGGCTCCAGTTCCTCGCCTCCGGAGCGACCCGCGGCGAGCGGGGCGTCTTCCTTTCGCTCGAAGAGGACGTCGCGCCGCTTC
The DNA here is from genome assembly GCA_027314845.1 of Thermoplasmata archaeon. The sequence continues at coordinate 9,192 of DAHVAA010000035.1, forward strand.
TGGAGAGCGCCCGCCAGTTCCGCTGGCCGGTCGACGCCGCGGTCAAGGACGGGACGCTCAAGATCCTCCGCGTCGACCCCAAGGAGACTCGCCAGAGCCTCCACCGGATCCAGGGGGAGCTCGGCAAGGAGCTCTTGGCGCTCAAGGCGCAGCGGATCGTGGTCGACTCGGTCTCGTTGCTCAACATGTTGAGCGACGACGAGCCCAGCCGCCGACAGACCCTGTTCGCCCTCGCCGCCGCCTGCCGGGAGGCCGGCGCGACCACGGTGCTCACCGCGGAGGCAGACCCGGTGCACCCTGGCATCAGCCGAGACGGCCTCTCCGAGTATGTGGCGGACGGCGTGCTGCTGCTCGAGTACCGCACCGGCTCGGACGGCCACCGGGTCGGCCTCGCCCTGCGCATCCTCAAGATGCGGCGAACGAGCCACGTGAGGACGGTCCAGCCGTACGTCATCGGACCGAACGGGATTGCGGTGGACGCAAAGGCGGTCGATTTCGGAGGGCCGTAGGCCGAACGCCGGCCGTTCCTCGACCCCTCCGCCGAGCGATTTGTACCCCCGACCCTATCCGGCACCGTGATGCCCCCTCCCGAGCCCGGAGGTCGACCTGGCCGGACCGGGGGCCTTCCGGGTATCCCGACGCCTCCTCCTCCGCCGCCACGGTGGGTGCTCTACGTCGACCTGGACGCGTTCTACGTTTCCTGCGAGACCCGAGAGCGGCCCGACCTCGAAGGCAAACCGGTGATCGTGGGGCCCCTGCCGCGCGAAGGGGCGACGCGGGGCGTGGTTCTCTCCGCGAGCTACGCCGCCCGGGCCTTCGGCGTGCATAGCGCGCAACCGGCGGTCCAGGCCCTCCGGCTTTGCCCCGAGGCGGTGTGGATCCCCCCGGACTTCGCGAAGTACGAGCGCGCGAGCCGGGAGGTCCTCGCGATCCTGCGTCGGCACTCCGCGACCGTGATCCCGTTCAGCATCGACGAGGCGGCGCTCCTGCTCGACCCTTCGGGTACCGACGAGGTCCGGTCGCTCGCGACCAAGGTGCAGTCGGAGCTTCGGGACGAGCTCAAGCTGCCCGCCTCCCTCGGGGCCGCACCGAGCCGCGCGGTGGCCAAGATCGCTACCGACCGGGCGAAACCCGGCGGGATCGTCGTCGTCCCTCCCGAGGAGGTCGCCGCTTTCCTGGCCCCGTTGCCCGTTCGTGCGATCCCGGGCGTCGGTCCGAAGACCGAGGAACTGCTGCGGACCCATGGGATCGAACGGATCGGGGACGTCGCTCGGCTACGGGTCTCCGAGACCCGCCGATGGCTCGGAAGCTTCGGCGAAGAGCTGGTCGCGCTTGCCCGCGGTGAGCCGCTTCGGGAGCCCGAGGCCGTGAACGGGCCCCGGTCTCGTTCGACCGACCACACGTTCGCGGCGGACGTCGACCGTTGGGAGGACCTCGAGCCGTCGGTCCGAAAACTGGCCGACGAGCTGGCGACCTCCCTTGCGCGCGAGGGGTTCCGCTACGGCGCCGTGGGGGTCGCCCTCCGCTGGGCCGACTTCAGCCGTAGTCAGCGCGTCCGTAGCCTTCCCGCCGCCCAAGAGGGTCCGGCGCCACTCCTGGACCAGGCGGTCCGGCTCGCTCGGGAACTGTGGGAATCCGAGCAGGGCGGACACCGCCGACCCGTCCGCACGCTCTCGGTCCGCGCGGAACGCCTGGCCGAGCGGACGCAACGCCAGGCGTCGCTCGATGGGTTCACGACCGCCGCTCGGCCGGGGACCGGGAGTCGGAGCGTTAAGTAGGGGCGCCGGGCTCACGGGCGGACCCGTCCGGAGAGGGCCGTCGAAGTTGAAGGGCGCGCGGGAACGGTCGGCACTGGAGCTCGAGGCCGCCCTGCTCCGACCGGACCCGGTCCTCGGAATCCCGGTGCCGGACTACGGCGGTCGTTCGCTCCCGAACATCACGAGCGCGGTGGTCCGCGCCCTCGGTCGGGAACCCCGCGGGTCGCCCTCTCTTCTTCCGCCGCTCGCGCCCGACCTCGACCCTTTCGAGGGCCGGAGAGCGGAAGGCCCCATCGTCCTCCTGCTCGTGGACGGTCTCGGCTGGTATCGCCCCGGAGTTTCCGCGGGGTTCGCCGCGGGCGGATTCCCCCGGGCCTGGACGGAACGCCTGCGTCCCCTCTCGAGCGTCTTCCCCACCACGACGACGGTCGCGCTCACGAGCCTTTCCACGGGAGAGTCTCCGGGCCGTCACGGCGTCGTCGGACACCGGATCTATCTTCCGAAGTTCGGAGCCGTTAC
>DAHVAA010000036.1 GCA_027314845.1 Thermoplasmata archaeon
AAGTCGAGGGGAGGGGCCTCCCGCGGACCGGCACACGGCCGGTGCCCTACTAGACCTTTCGAGGACGGGAGAGAGCCCACCCTCGGGAAGGCTGCGGACCGCAAGCCTTTTGGAGTCCTCTCACTCAAAATCGTACCCCGAACCCTCGACTCATGACCGCAGGAGCACCGCCGACATCGTCCGCGTCCACCGGCCCGGCAGCCGAGCCGCCGTTCCGGGTATTCCTCGACTTCGACGGAACGTTGGTCCAACCCAACGTAGCGATCCTGCTGGTCGAGCGGTTCGCCCACGACGGCGCACGGGTGGCGCACGAGGTCGACGAGCAGCTGCACCGCGGAGAACTCACCCTCCGCCAGGCCTGGGACCGTCAGGCCGCTCTCCTCGAGTGGGCGCAGATCCCCGGCATGACCGATTTTGCCGTGCGCGAGATCCCCCTACGGGACGGCGCGCACCAGCTTCTCGCCCTTCTCGCCGAGCGCGGGGTCCCGACGGTCGTCGTCTCCGGGGGCCTGGACTTCTACATCCGGGCCATTCTCGACCGAGAACGACTCGACCTGCCGTTCGTGTCGGACACCGCCCACCCCGGCACCGACGGGCGGCTGCGGGTGGAACACCCCCACGGGCACCACGAGTGCCGTCAATGCGGGATCTGCAAGGCCCAGGTCGTCCGGGGACCCCTGCCGAACGCCGGCCGGACGATCTTCGTCGGTGACGGGAGCACCGACCGGTTTGCCGCGGAGGTCGCAGACATCGTCTTCGCCCGGGGCCGGCTCCTCTCGTACTGCGAGAAGCGCGGTATCCCGTACTTCCCGTTCGAGGACTTTCCGCCCGTCACGGCGCAGATCCGGACTTGGCTCGACGGCGCGCAACCGCCCCCCGCCGGTTTCGCGAGGGGCGTGGTCGACTCCTTGTGCCCGATCTCGCGCGGCGTTCATTCCGCGATCCCGGCCGGGCGCACGTGAACTCACCCGCTTTCGCGCCTCCCGTGGCAGGGCCCTGACCCGACCGATCGGGCACCTCGCGCCTCGTGGCCGGGACGACCGGACCCGGCTCGCCGGACGTCGCGGTCCGCGACCGAGCCGTGCGGAATCACTATATCCCGTTCGCGGGTGGTGACGGCCGACCATCGGCTATGCAAAGGTTGGACGGCCTCGACCTGTCGGAGGAGCCGGATCAGCTCGAACCGGGGACTCCCGGTGCGCTCGACCCCGAGGTCCCCGCCGCCCAAGCCCCGGCCCCCTCCGGGACCCGCCGGGGACCCCGACGCGGGTTCCGCGTCGGCCTCGCGGTGCTCGTGGTCCTCTTGGTCGCGGCCGCCGGGACCGCCTACGTGCTGAGCCGGCCTCCCCCGAGCACGACGCCCGTCGTGCCTCCCGTCGTCGTGCCGTGCCTCGGGGACACGGCAGGGAACTGGCCGACCTACCTGGGCGAGGTCACACGAGACTCTCAGAACTGTGGGGAGCACAACCTCTCGTCGGCGAACGCGGCGCAGCTCACCCAGCTCTGGTCGTTCAATACGAGCTTCGCCAGCCCGGGCTACCTCCAAGCCGAGCCGGTCGTCGCGAACAACACGGTCTACATCGGAGGGGGCAACGGCGACTTCTATGCCCTGAACGCGACCACCGGAGCCCGGGTCTGGGTTTCCCCGAACCTCGGCACCGACCTCACCTGCGTAGCCTTCCCCAACGGGATTACCTCCTCCGCCACGGTCTCGGGAGGGGTCGTGTATGTCGGCGGTGGAAACGACTACTTCTACGCCCTCAACGAATCGACCGGGCAGGTCGACTGGCAGTTCGACGTCGGCAACACGACACTCGGCTACTACAACTGGGCGAGCCCGCTCGTCCTCTCGAAGCTCGGGTACGTCTACATCGGCGTCGCGAGCAACTGCGACCGTCCGCTCGTGAACGGGGGGCTTGACCAGGTCTCGCTCTCCACGCACCAGCTCGTCCGGTTCTTCAGCGACCTCAGCCCCGCGGAGGCCGCCCAGTGCAACAACTCCCGGCCCCCGCCGCACAACGTGACGAGTCCGGGGTGCGGTGGGTCGATCTGGGGCTCCCCGACCTTCGACGCGGCGACGAGCACGATCTGGGCCGCCACGGGGAACGGCTACAATCTCTCGGTGCCCGAGTACGGTGACTCCCTGATGGAGTGGAACGCCAGCACGCTCGCGCTCGTGACCCACTGGACGATCCCGAACGCGCAGCAGATCGACGACGGGGATTTCGGAGCGACCCCGACGTTGGTCGACCCTCCCGGCGGGCCTCCGATGGTGTTCGTGACGGACAAGAACGGGTGGTCGTACGCCTTCGACCGCAACAATCTCGCCCAGGGACCGCTCTGGCAGACGAACATCTCGGAGACTCCTTCGGTCACCCCCGACGCGTCGGGCGGCGGCCTGGTGTACATCGCGGGGCACGGGACGGAGATCGGCACCCAGCATTTCCGGGGGGGCATCCGAGCGTTTGCGCCGACCGTGAACAGGACGGTCTGGGCGCTGGGGCTGCCCGGCGAGGTGTTCGGGGCGCCCGCCTACGCGAACGGCCTCGTCGTCGTCACGGGCGGGAGCCTCCTCGACGTCCTGAACGCGAGCACCGGGCGAGTGCTGTTCAGTTACGTCGCAAGCCAGCCGTTCTTCGCCGCACCCGCGATCGCGAACGGGAGGATCTACGTCGGGAACAGCAACGGCCTCCTGCTCGCCTTTGGCCTTCCTCCCGGCGTCGCCGCCACGACGTCGCACGTCCCCGCGGGCGGCGCTCCCGCCCCGGGGGGATCCGCGGCGATCGGGTGGGCCCCTCGGTCCCCCCCGATGGTCGCGGCCGTTGCGGAGGCAGCTCGCGCGGGACCCTATCGGTGGCGCTGAAGGTCGGGGGAAGCCGGGGAACCCCCGTCCGCGCGCCGCTCGGAGCGGTCCGGGCCGTTGCGGGATCGGCGGACCCTGCGCCGGGCCCTCGTCGCACGACCGGGGACGACCGTTCCTTCGCCCGACGCCGGGTCTACCGATCGTTCCAATTCCGGTCGGGGAGCGAGACGGTCTCCCGGGCCGACGTTCGCGGCCCGAGAGAACGAACGATCCCGGCGGCGCTCGCCGGGAGCAGCAACCGATTTATACGGACGCTCGGAGTTCGCGCCGTCTATGCCCGAACCCCCCAAGGGATTCTGTCTTTGGCTGACCGGACTCCCTAGCGCCGGAAAGACGACGATCGCCAAGGAACTCGTCCCTCGCCTCACGGCCCGGGGGTGGCCGGTCGAGCTGCTCGACGGGGACGAGGTCCGGCGCGGTCTAAGCGCCGACCTCGGCTTCGACCGCAAGTCGCGGGAAACGCACGCGCATCGGGTGACGTTTGTCGCGAAGGTGCTCGCCCGGTGCGGCGCCATCCCGATCGTCGCGCTGATCTCGCCGTACCGCAGCTCCCGCGCCCGAGCGCGGGAAGAGATCGGGCGGTTCGTTGAGGTCTACGTCAACACGCCGATCAGCCTCTGCCAGAAGCGCGACGTGAAGGGCCTCTACCGCAGGGCGCTCGCGGGAGAGATCAAGGAGATGACCGGCGTCGACGACCCGTACGAGCCTCCCGAGCGGCCGGACCTCGTCGTCGAGACCGAGGTCCACGACCCGGCCCAGTCCGCCGAGTTCATCCTCAAGGAGCTCGAACGCCTCGGTTGGATTCCTCCGCAGGGTCCGGGGACGTAGCGGTCCGCTCGGACCGCGGGGAGCCGCCCGACGCTCGCCGGCCGGTTCGTCTCTGACCGAGCCCGGCGCCCACAGCGGCTCGAGAAGGCGAGGTTCCCGGGACGGCCGCACGGCCCGAGATCGTCCCGACGGGGTACGGAGCGCGGGCTCGGCGGGGACGACCGAATCTGGGACCCGAGGTCCCGTGGGCTGGCCGCTCCACCTGTACGGGACCGCACCGATCGCGGAGCGCCGACGCTAGGCGCTCGGAAGGTCCCGTCGGCTACCGGACGGTCGCGAGAGGGCCGAGGTGGGGTTCCCCCATCGGCATGACCTCGCTCTCGCTCAGCTCGCCGACCCGAACTCCGTTCGCGGAGAGCAGGCGGTTCCGCCTCGCCGCAGGGTCCATGTCCAGCTGGTGCCCCATGAGCCGCAGCGGGTCAAGGAAGTCCGCTCGGCTTCGCATCTCCCGCACTGCATACGCCCCGCTTCGGGCGACGTCCGGGATCGAATCGGCGACCAGGGAGGGTGAGTTCGGCTCCGTGCCCGAGAGCCTCACGTACAGGAGGCGACCGCGAGGACCGAACCGGACGGTGACACCATGCTCTGTGGAGGGTGGGCCGGGAGTGACCAACGTCGGACCGGGCAGGCCGACGGGACCGCCGGCCCGACCCGGCGCCGACGGGCCGTCCCCGACCACGATCCGGGGGTAAAGACCGGTGCGGCGAAGTCGCCCGGCGATCGACCGGGCCTCCTCCTGGAGACCGGAGGGGCAGAGGAGGACGACGTCGTGATGTCCGTTGATGAAAGCGGTGAGCAGGAGGTCGCGGAGGATGCTCGGGGTCTCCGACAGCGACGGAGATGAGGCCCGCAGGGAGCGGCGTCCGAACCGGACGATGCTGAGGAGGATACGGACCCCGTCCGGTAGCGCGTGGAGCTTCGCCACTCCGACCCGCTGGCGGTAGATGATCGGGATCTGGCTCGCGTTCCAGCCGTGCCCGTGCGCCTTGAGGAACAGCTCGGCCTCGATCCCGAAGCCGTCGGTGGAGAGGTTGAGCTCGCGGGCCTTCTGCACGTTGATTGCCCAGAAGCCGCTCGTGAGGTCGAGGTAGGTGGATCGGCTGTACTGGCCCGCGGCGAAGTTGAGGAGAACGTTTCCCACCCGGTGGAGCAGGTCCCGGAAGCTGCGCGGACGTCCCATCTCGGGCTGGCGGACCCCCACCACGAGGTCACTGCCGGAATCAAGGAGCTCGAGAGCCGGAAGGACGGCCGACCCCGGGTAGGTGGTGTCGGCATCGAGAACGACCGCGAACCGGACCCCGAGGTCCCTCAGGATCTCGAGCCCCTCCCGGATCGCCGCGCCTTTGCCCCGGCTCCGCTGGATGACAACCGGGATGCCGAGCTCCGCCGCGACTTCGCGGGTCCGGTCGCTCGACCCGCCGTCGATGACGAGCGGCTTCGCGGACCACCCGCGCGACTGGATCGTTGCGAGGGAGAGGTCGTCGAGCGTGAGCGGAAGGCCCTTCTCCTCGTTGAGCGTCGGGAGAAGTATAACAGCGTCCAGCCCGCGGTACACGGCCGCGATTTTGTCGCTTTGCGCGTCCAAACTGGTCACCGTCGCCCCCGGAGGCGAGGTCGCAGTAATTTCGCTCCGAGGATTTAAAGAGCTCGCTTGGACACGAAGGTTTTCCCGACTGCGAATCCGCTTTGATACACTTCGCCTCCCCACCCACCTACCCCACCGATCCGACGGGGTCTAGGCCCCCACCGGCCCGCGCGGCGGCGGCGATCCCGACCGGGTCGGAGGCGGGGCCGTTCCTCGTCGCAGTTATACGCCATCCGGTCGCCCACACCGTCCCCGGGTGGAGCACGTCGGCCGATCCGGATCGAATCCAGGTCCCGGGGGGTCGGCTACGATGCGGTCGGGCCCGCGGAAGGGTCGACGCAAGGAGGGGGGCGTCGGCGCCCGGCTCGCGTAGGAGGTTCGACCCGCGCGTCAGGCGGTCCGGGACCCGGGTCGATAGCCTAGCAGGAGGGCGAGCCAGCCGCCGAAGGTCCAGAAGAAGACGGTGGTCGCGGTCGAGAGCGGAGGGGTCCGGGAGAGTTCCGGACGGAGCGTGAGGCGGGGCACGAGACGCAACCGGTTCCCGGCGATGATATGCCGCATCGGAATCACGCCGCCGCTGCCAGCGTTCCTCGCGATTCCCGAAAGGTCGAGGCCGAGGAAGGCCCCGACACGGGCCATGGTCTCCTCCGGACGGAGCAGGAGGTCCTCGTACCGCACGCGAAGATAGGAGCTCGGGTCGAGGAACCCGAGGAGCACGGCGCTCAAGTTGCCGACGACCCAGCGGGCAAGGATCACTGGCCGCGTCCGGAGCCATGGCCACGGGGCCTCGGGGTCCCAGGTGATCGGCATCTCCGAAGCGAGGAAGTTCCGGCCGTCGCGGACCAGGTGGAGGTAGCGGAGCCGGCCGCCCCCCAGGTCGGCGTGGCGGTAGAGGCTGCCGCGCAGCGAGCTGAAGCTCGACTCCACGACGGTCCGGGCCTCCCCATGGGCCGCCACCGTCCGCAGGAACTCGACCATCCGGCGGACGTAGGTCGTGAGTTCGGGGTCGGGCCGAACGAGGGCCGCGAGACGGTTCGAGAGCGCGCCCCAGCTCTCGTAGCGCCGCTGCCCGCGGTCCACCTCCTCGAGCAGGGGAGACCGTTGCTCCAGTTCGGCCTTGACGACGGACCAGAAAGTGCACCGGTCGAGCGGCTCGCCACAGGAGCACAGACGCCCCGGGTCTCCCGGCCAGAAGATCGGGCGCGGGAACCGGTAGGCTTCCCCCTCGAAGAAGACCCCGGGAACCGCTCCTAGCAGCGCTCCGAGGAACGTCGAGCCGGACCGGTGGGCGCCGAGGATGTAGACGACGTCGAGGGCGGACGACGCCGCGGCGGTCGGTCCCGTCGTAGCGGCGGCGTTCGAGGACGGTGGAGGGGTCGACACGCGGGCTTCCCGACGGGGGGAGGAGCGCCCACCTATAGCCGCTTGGGGACGTTTCGCGGGCCGACGGACGCGGGAGCTCCCACGGCTCCGCGTCCGCGTCGAACCATCCGACCCGCGTCCACGACGGGCTCGCAGCGCTCGCACCGTCCGGGTTAGCGACCGTCCCACGGCCGAGCCCGGCCGCCTCGCCCTCGCGGGTCCCGGAATGAGGCGAAAGTCGGCGACCCGACCCTCGACCGGAACCGGGGCTCCCGGTTACTACTGGACCTTCGGAGAGCTCTCCGCGGCCGTCGTCGGAGGCGCGCGTGGCGGGGGCCCGGGTTCCCGTCGTCGAAGCCTCAAGGCGATCACCGCTCCGATCGCGCTCAGGAGTGCAACGTTCGCGATCACCACCTCGTTCAACGGGGTTAGGAGGGAGAACGGAGCGGGCCCCGAGACGAAGGAGACCGCCACCGGGGCGCTTTCGGGGCCAAAGACCCGGAGCTCGCCCGATGCGCCTTGGTAGCCCGGAGCAGCGGTGAGGTACGCATACGTGCCGTCCGAGACCGAGAACCGAACGACGGAGGTGCCGTCCGACCAGTGCGTCACCACGAGCGTACCGACCGCGGAGGGAACGACCTGGATCGACGTCGAGGCGCTTCCCGTCAGGCTCACCGACCAATTCGTTCCGGTCGGGAGTCCGCCCGCGGTGAACTCAAGGGCATACATCACCGGGGTGAACGTCAGATTGACGGCGACCGGGGCCCCGCGCACCGTCACCGACGACGGTCCCGACGCCGTGAAGCCGGGCGGGGGGATCGACGAGACGGTGTACGTCCCGTTCGGCTCGGAGAACACGACGGTCGAACCGGAGGAGTTCTCCGTCACCCCGTTCAGCGCGATGCTCCAGGAGCTCCCCGGCGCAAGCCCGGCTTCGGTACACGAGACGGTGTAGGAGTACGGCGTGAAGGTGATGTTCACCTCGACCGGCCCCCCGAGGACGTCCAGGGTTCCGGACCGGGGAGCGGCCGTGTACCCCGGGAGTGCGACGACGGCGAACCGGTACGTGCCGTTCGGCTCCAACGCAGAGATGGTCGGGGTCGAGGAGCCCTCGGGGGTTCCGTTCAGCGTCACCGACCAGGGCGTGCCCGACGGGAGACCGCTTTCGGTCCACGATACGCCGTACGTCGCCGAGGAGATCGGGGCGAACGTTACGGTGACGCCCACGGGAAGGCCGCCGACCGTCACCGACCCCGAGCGCGGTGAGGAGGTAAAACCGCCGACCGGTCCCACCGAGTAGGCGTACGTCCCGTTCGGCTCGGCGAACGTAAGGGACGAGGTCGTGGAGCTCTGCGAAGTCGTGTTGAGGGTCACCGACCACGAGGTGCCGGGCCCGAGGCCGGTCTCCGTGAACGTCACGGAATAGTCCACCGGTGCAACGGCTGTGAACGCGATCGACTCGACGACCCGGGCTCCCGTCACGTCGAGCGTTCCCGACGAGGGGGTTACGAGGTATCCCGACACCGCCCCGATCGAGTACGCGTACGTCCCGTTCGGCACGGTGAACGCGATGGTCGAGCCCGTGGAGCTCCGGGATGCGCTGTCGAGGTTCACCGACCAGGTGGTACCCGAAGCGAGACCGGATTCGTTGAAGTCCACGGCATAGGTGAACAGGGTGTACGTCACGCTCACCTGCACCGGGCCGCCGCTCACGTTCACGGATCCCGACGGGGGATGGGGGCTGTACCCGGGCACCGCGCCCACGGTATAACCGTGCGTCCCGTTCGGCTCGGCGAAGACGATGGTCGAACTCGAGGAGCTCGCCGTCGCCCCGTCGACCGTCACGGACCACCCGGTCCCCGCGACGAGCCCCGACTCCACGAACGAAAGCGAGTAGGTCGGACGCGTGTAGGTCACGGTCACGTCCACCGCAGCCCCTTGGACCGTCACGTTTCCCGAGGCGGGCGAGACGGTGAAGCCCGAGACCCCGCCCACGGTGTACGCATAGGTTCCGTCCGGCTCGGAGAAGCTGACGGTCGAACTCGTGGAGCTCTTCGAGATCCCGTTCAGCGTCACCGACCACGAGGTGCCCGTCGGGAGGCCCGTCTCCGTGAACGTCACCTTCGACGAAGACACGAACGAGAACAAGTCCTGCATCGGAGGGTTTAGGCTCCAGCTATCGTTCCCCAGGGTCCCTGCCGGCAGTCCCAAGAGCCATTCCGACGTCGTCATCAACGAGTACGTGTCGTAGAAGGTGTTCGAACTCAGCCTCCGCGAGTACGGGCTCACCACCACCGTGTAGACCTGTCCTCCCGACGAACCGTTCACCACCGGAGAGTGGTGCACGCCGTTCTCGTCGAACGCGATGATGAACGCGGTGTGCGGGAAGATGGTCGTGTCGTTGATGAGGGGGCTCAGCCATCCCTTCAGCCACGCGTCCCCGACCGCGATCGTCGAGTTGTGGTCGTCGTTCGTCGTGTTCGGCGCCACGAACGCGTAGTTCGGGATCGTCCCCGCACTGACATCGTTCGTCCACGACGTCCACGTCAGGTCGTGCGCGTTGCACCGAGCCGCATTGCCCTCGATGTCCGAGAACATGATGAGCGGGTTGTGGTGCTGATCGTACCCGACCGTCCAGTTGAGCGTCCGGTTGCACGGCGTCGGCATGCTCTGCTCGAACGCCGCCCAGCTCGCCCCCACCGTGTCCGCGAGGTCCCCGATGTTTCCGCTCGGCTGCGGGTACGTCTTGTTCGCGACGCCGGAGATCGCCGCCTCGTACGAAGGGATCGACCCGTGCGCGATCCCGTACGCGTTCGTCGCCGACGCGTAGGTCCGTGCCAGATAGGCCTCGAACGGGCCCTGGGCGAGCACCGTCGAGTAGTTCTGGTTCTCCATCATGACCACGACGACGTGCTGGATCGGGGTCGGGAACGTGGGCGCTACCGCCCGGGTCTCGGACACCGAAAGCGGACCCCCCGGTCCTCCCGGAGACAGGGAAGGGACCTCCCTCGCGACGCCGAAAGTGAGCCCGGGGCCGACCACGAGCAGAAGGACCGTGGCGACCACGAAGAAGAACGCGGGTCCGCCAGCTCCACGGCGACTTGCCGGGGGGTTTCCGGCTTTCTGCAACATTTCCGGGCGGACCGAACGCCGGGACGCAGGTCCGGTGTGGCTTATAGCGCCTTGGTCCTCCTCCGACCCGGCCCAGAATCGTGGTCAAAGTGGGAACAGTCCGTGGACCGCGACGCCCGGGGCCCGGTCCGCAAGAGCCCTCGAGCGACGGCGCGGACGGGCCGAGCCCGCTCGCGGCCAGCACCGACGCGCGGCCGCCGAGCTCCCGGATCCGATCGGGCCGCGCCGGCCGGACCGGGCCACAACGCCGGCCGAGGCCGTCTCAGGAGCTCCGTCGATACCCGTATCGCTGGGCCAGCCACCCGGCGACGAGCCAGAACGCCGACTGGCTCTTCGCGGGAAGCTTCGTCCGCCACTCGAGGTCGGCCGCGAGGTGCACCGCCGGGCGAAACCGCAGCCGGTTGGCATCGATCAGGTGGTCGATGGGAAGGGACGCCTCCTCGACGACGGCCCGAACCAGGCCCGACATGTCCATCTGGAGGAACTCCCCGACGCGCGTGAGGGTCCCCTCGGGGTTCGCCAAGAGTTCCTCGTATCGTACCCGGAGATACCGGTTCCTGGGACGGCCGCACAAGATCGTGGACAGGAGGTTCACGAGCACCCAGCGTACGGTCATCCCCCACGCGTTCTTGACGACCGGCCGGAACTGGCCCCCCTGGGATCGGGTCAACCGGGAGTACATGACGGCTCGGCCGTCCCGCACAATGTGCAGGAAGTAGGGATCGAGTCCGTACGGGCGCGCGAGCTTGCGGACGAGTCCCCGCACCGGGTGCTTGCTCAGGTCTACGAGGACCGGTACTTCCGCCGTCTCCGCGATGATCCGCTGGAAGTCGACCGTGCGGCGTTCGTGCGCTCGAAGCGCGGGCGATCCGACCAGCGCCGATAGCGCCGTCCGGGGAAGAGAGGGATAGTGCTCGTACCGCCGTTGTCCCGCCTGAAGCGCCTCGAGGTCGACCCGGCCGCGGCACCGGGCCCACACCACGGACCAGAACTCACATTTCGCGGCGGGGACACCGCAGGAGCAGACCCGGGTCGAGTCTCGGAACCGGGCGGGAAGGGCCGAGAGCTCGCCGGTCGTCTGGATCTGAGGATGGGTGCCGAGGAGGACTCCGAGGATCGTGGAGCCGGACCGCCACGACCCGAGCACGTACACTACCTTGAGCGGCTCGACCGGCGGTGTCCTCCGCGCGTCCGGGAGCGCCACCGGCCCCGCCAACGTTCCGTCCCGCGGGCCCAGAGCCGCGCCCGGTGCGGTCGATCCGGACAGCACCGCGCCCCCGGGATCCGTCGACATGTCGGTCGTCACGTCTCTCCCTAGGACGAGGCTGCCGGCATATGGTTGTTCCGAGCCTCCGGGGGCGAGCGACCGGAGGATACATCGGTATCGACTTCCCGGCGTCGCTGTCTCAAGTCGCGTTCGAGTGTTGGACAAAGGTGT
>DAHVAA010000037.1 GCA_027314845.1 Thermoplasmata archaeon
CCTTCGGCGACCGGGAACAGGAGGCGATCGGCAAGGGCGCGACCGTGGCCCAGCTCCAGAAGCTGCCCATCCGCACGAAGCTCTCGCGCATGAAATGGATCCCCGAGGCGGAGATGACGAGCCAGTTCGACCAGATCGAGCTCGAGATGGCGGAAACCGTGAGCGCGGTGGGAGGGGCCTAGGATGGCGGCGAAGGGCGCGGGCGCGCCGAAGGACGAGGGCCGTGAGGTCCCGGTTCCCATCGACTACCGCACGATCGACCGCGTCTCGGGCCCGCTGATCTTCGTGCGCGACGTCGCGAACGCCGCGTACGGCGAGATCGTCGAGATCGCGCTGCCGAACGGGGAGCGTCGGCGGGGCCAGGTGCTGGACTCGAGGAAGGGCCTCGCGATCGTCCAGGTCTTCGGACCGACGATGGGCATCAACATCGAGGGGACGAGCGTGAAGTTCCTCGGCGAGGTCGCGACCCTCGCGGTCTCGGACGAGCTCCTCGGCCGCGTTTTCAACGGCCTCGGCGAGCCGCGGGACGGGGGCCCGAAGATCGTGAGCGAGACCCGGCTCGAGATCGTCGGGAGCGCGATGAACCCGTACTCGCGCGAGGAGCCGAGCGAGTTCATCCAGACGGGGATCAGTACGATCGACGTCAACAACACGCTCGTGCGCGGCCAGAAGCTCCCGATCTTCTCCGCGGCCGGGCTTCCCCACAACCAGGTCGCCGCGCAGATCGTCCGGCAGGCGAAGCTGCGGGACTCCACCGAAGGGTTCGCGGTCGTCTTCGCCGCGATGGGGATCACCAGCGAGGAGGCGAACTACTTCCTGAAAGAGTTCGAATCCACCGGCGCGCTCGAGCGCGCCGTGGTGTTCCTGAACCTCTCGAGCGACCCGTCGATGGAACGCGTCGTCACGCCGCGGATGGCGCTCACGGCGGCGGAGTTCCTCGCGTACGAGCGGAACCTCCACGTCCTGGTCATCCTGACCGACATGACGAGCTATTGCGAGGCGCTCCGCGAGGTCTCCGCCGCGCGGGAAGAGGTGCCGGGCCGACGGGGCTACCCGGGGTACCTTTACACCGACCTCGCCACGATCTACGAGCGGGCGGGGAAGATCCACGGTCGCAAGGGCTCGATCACGCAGCTCCCAATCCTGACGATGCCCGCGGACGACGTCACGCACCCGATCCCCGACCTGACCGGCTACATCACGGAAGGCCAGATCTACGTCAGCCGCGAGCTGCAGCGCAAGGGGGTCTACCCACCGATCGACGTGCTGCCGAGCCTCTCGCGGCTGATGAGCCTCGGGATCGGCAAGGGACGCACGCGGGAGGACCACCGCGGGGTCTCCGACCAGCTGTTCGCGGCCTACGCGACGGGCAAGGACCAGCGGGCCCTGAGCGCGATCGTCGGCGAGGAGGCGCTCAGCGCCACCGACCGGATCTACCTCCGCGCGGCCGACCGCTACGAGAAGGAGTTCGTCAACCAGGGACCCGACGAGGACCGGACGATCGACCAGAGCCTCGCGATCGCCTGGGACATCCTCTCCGACTTCCCGGACTCCGAACTCAAGCGGATCCGACCCGAGTTCATCGCCCAGTTCCGCACGCACCCCCCGGTATCGGGTGCCTAGACCGGGAGGAGGCGCCCGTGGCGATCGAGAACGTCCGACCGACACGCCTTGAGCTCCTGCGCACCCGGCGGCGGATCGGGGTCGCGAAGCGCGGGCTGAACCTTCTGAAGCTGAAGCGCTCGGCGCTGATCGCCGAGTTCTTCTCGATCTCACGCGAGGCGCTCCGACTCCGGGGCGACCTCCAGCAACGGATCGCGCGCGGCTACGAGTCGATCCGCAACGCAGAGATGATGGAAGGACCGACCCGCCTCGAGAACATCTCGATGCTCCTTCCGGACGTGCGGCCGGTCGCCGTCTCCACGAAGAACGTCATGGGGGTCCGTACCCCGCGCGTCGACCGCGGCGGCTACGCGCCGACCGAGGCCGCCAAGCTCCTCGACCTCCCGACCTCGGTCCAGGAGTCGATCCGCCACTTCCAGGGGATCTACCAGGTCGTCCTCGACATCGCGGAGAAAGAGAACGCGCTCCGCCGGCTCCTCAAGGAGATCGAGAAGACGAAGCGCCGGGCGAGCGCCATCGAGAACGTCCTCATCCCCCGGCTCGAGGCGACCGTACGCTACATCAAGTTCCGATTCGATGAGATGGAGCGCGACTCGTTCGCGATGCTGAAGACCGTCAAACGCAAGATGGAGCAGGAGGGTTCCGGTGTCGCCGTCGCGTAATGCGGTCGCGCGGTTCACCGCCGTCCGGATCGTGAGCGTCGTGGTCAAGGTCGCGGCGCTCGTGCTCCTATTCGTCGCGGTCACGATCTACCTGGGAGGACACCTATGAGCGGGAGCGAGGCAGCGGACCGGCCGGCCGACACGAGCACGATCGAAGCGTTGAAGCGGATCAAGGCCGCGGAGGTCGAGTGGGACCAGCGGCTCGCCGAAGCCCGACGGGAGGCCGAGGCCGCGCTCCGCCGGATGCGCGACGAGACCGAGACGACGGTCGCTCGCGCGCACGAGCAGTCCGAAGCGGATCGCGCGCGCACCGTGGAGGCCGCCCGGACCCGCGCCGACACCGAGGCCCGCCAGATCGTCGCCCAGGGCGAGAGCGACGCTCGAACGGTCGCCGCGGGGGCGGGCAAGGGGGTCGCCGACAAGAAGGACGCGATCCTTTCGGTCGTTCTCGGAGACTTCCTGTCGGAGTGAGGGGCGCGAGGTTCGGCTCGATGGCGCTGCGTCCCGTACGGATGTCGAAGGTCGGGCTCCTCGGCCTCCGCGAGGACGAGGAGCGCGTACTCACGGTCCTCCACGACCTTCGGGTTGCGCAGGTCGAGCCGCTGGCCCCGGCGGCGATGGCGGAGCTCGCGCCCGAGCGCGGCTCGGAGACCCTTCGGCGCGTCGGGGACGAGACCCTCCGGTTCCGAGGCCTTCTGAGCGCGCTACCCCGGGCCGGTTCGGCGGCTCCACGGCGGTTCGACTCGCTCGAGGAGATCTTCCGCGTCGCCGAGACGGTCCCGATCGACTCCGAGGTCGGGGAGCTGAAGCGCGAGGACGACCGGCTCCTGACCGAGAAGAAAGCGGCGACCGACACGGTCGAGCTGCTCGAGGCGCTCTCCTTCTACCGCGAACGGCTCGACTATCTCCATTCCTCTAACTTCCTCACCTTCTACGGCGAAGCGCCCACCGAGGCGTTTTCCGAGCTCGAGGGCTCCCTCCCCGCCGAGGCCGACGCGCGCTTTCTCCTCGGCCCCGCGGAGGAGAAGGTCCGTTTCCTCGTGATCACCCGTTCGGCGGGGTCGGAGGCGCTCAGCCGCGCCGCCCAGAGCCGCGGGGTCCGGCTCAGCGCCATCCCCGCCCTCCACGGGACGCCCACCGAGGAGCTGGTCGAGCACCGCGCGCGCCTCGATGCGATCGGGGACCGGCGGCGCGAGATCGCCGAGCGACTCCACGCGATCGCGGAGGAGTGGTACCCCACCGTCGCCGCGGTCGACGAAGCGCTCGAGATCGAGAACCGCAAGTCGGAGGTCCTCGCGAAGCTCGGGGCGAGCCGCGCCACGTTCGCCCTCGAGGCCTGGGTGCCGACCCGTGACGTCGAACGCCTGCGGAAGGTCGTCGCGGAGGCGGTGTCGGGCCGCGTACACTTCTACGACGTGCCGACCCACGAGGAACCCCCGACGTTGATGAGCAACCCGAGCGGGGTGCGTCGATTCGAGTTCTTCATCCGGTTCTACTCGCTCCCGCAGGCGAGCGAGTGGGACCCGACGCTGGTCTTCGCGATCGCCTTCCCGATCTTCTTCGGGTTCATGCTCGGCGACTGGGGCTACGGCCTCGTGATCCTGCTGATCTCCCTCTGGATGATCGCGGGGTTCCCCGGGGCCCGGCGCCTCCCGAAGTCCGGGAAGAACTTCGTGAAGACCATCATGGGCCCGAAAGGGATGCAACAGCTCGCCTACGCGCTCCTTCCGGGCTGCGCGATCGCGATCGGGCTCGGGCTCGTCCTGGACGAGTTCTTCGGCTTCCACCTCTTCGGGCTCCTCTTCGGCTACTCGGCGCCGCTCGACCCCGCGTCCAAGGCCGGCGTGCCCGTGCTCCTGCTGTTCGCGGGGTTCGTCGGGCTCGGGATGGTCGTGCTCGGGTTCCTCTTCGGCGCGCTCAAGGAGTACTTCCACCACCGCCCCCGCGGCGTGCTCGCGAAGGTCGGCGGGATCCTCTTCGCCTTCGGGGTCGCGTTCTTTGGGCTCTCGGTGATCCACAAGCAGACGTCGTTCGGCAACCCGCTCTTCGACCTCTACCTCGCGCTGCTCGCGGTCGGCCTCGTCCTCCTCGTCTTCGGTGAGGGCGTCCAGATGGGCATGATGGGTCTCATCGAGGTCGTGAGCCACATCCTGTCCTACACGCGGCTCGTGGGGATCTTGCTCGCGAGCGTCATCCTCGCGCTCGTCATCAACTCAATCGGCAGCGGCCTCGTGCTCGGCGGAACGGCCGTCGGGATCGTCGCGGGCCTCGTCATCCTCCTCGTCGGCCAGTCGTTCAACGTGATCCTCGGGGTCTTCGAGCCCGGGATCCAGGGAGCGCGGCTGATCTTCGTCGAGTACTTCTCGAAGTTCTACACCGGCAACGGCCGGCCGTTCCGTCCGTTCGGCGCCGCGCGCACCCACACGGTGAGCTCGATCGGGCCGGACGGCGCGGTCGCGAAGGGTCCGATCCTGACCGGCCCGGAAGGCTGACGCCGGGCGGTCGGGGGAAGGGGGCGGCGGTACCGACCGCTACAGGCGCGGCGAGATGAGGAGCGGCGTGAGCCGCTCCGGTCCGAAGCCGTAGAGCCGGCCGAAGACGAGCCGGCGGAGGTCGGCCCGCTCGAGCTCGGCGAGCAGGAGGTAGGTGAAGATCACGCCGAGACTGAGCGGGTAGGCGCGCATCCGGCGCAGCTCAGTCAACGCCCGGTCGCGCTCGATCGCGACCTCGTAGCCGGAGAGGGTCGACCCGTTGGAGTGCTCCGCGTTGCCCTCCGTGACCGAGGGGAAGCGCGTCGTGAGCCGCTCGGCGAGCTCGGGGACGCCGCGCGCCGAATAGAGGTCCGGGGCCTGAGCCGCGCTGAGCGTCCCGCCCTCGAGCCAGCGGGCGAGGACGGCCTCGACGGGCAGCTCCGCGTTCTTGCCCTTGAGCAGGAGCATCGCGTTCCGCGCATCGATCTCGCTCTGGACGAACGAACGGACGACCCACTCGTCGCCCTGGAAGAACCGTGCCGCCTCGAGGACGGCCCGGTAGTACTGACGGTCGAGCGCCTGGAGGACCGGGAAGATATCGTGCGTCCGCGCGAACGACTCGAGGAGCGGCAGGATCGTCCCGCCGTAGCCGTACTTCACGAGCTGGGAGACGGTCGCTTCGAGCGTCGGCTGGCCGAGAACGATGCGGAAGTCGTCCAGCGTCATCACGCCGGCATAGAGCCCCGCCGGGATCTCGCGGCTCGAGACCAGGTGGTCCTCGGTCTCGGTGATCGTCCGGCCGAGCGCCTTCGCGCTCAGGATCATCTCGATGTTCTGGATATCCCATCGACCGAGGTACGCCGCGACGATCGCGCGGCCCGCGAACGGCGCCGCCTCGTAGGCGTGCCGGTTCCGGCGGACGAACGTACGGTTGACCGCGACCTCGACCATCGTGGCTCCCGTGTGGGTCGCGCGCGCCCGGGCGATGTCCGCAGCGTAGGGGGTCGTCTCGAGGAGCTTCGCGAGCTCGTTCGGCTCCTTCGCCGCGGCGAGGTTCGGCCAGGCGTCCCGGCCGAGGAACTGCGAGAACTCCGGCTTGAGACGCCCGAGGGCGCTTGCGTAGGGGGAGCCTGCCATCGCCCGCTCCGACCGTCCTTAAGCGAGGAGCTCGCGGACCCGGTCCTCGTTGAGGCGGAGGAGCTCGTCGAGCGAGAGGTTGAGCCGACGCGCGCCATCGGGGGTCTCCGCGACCAGCCCGCCCACAATCGCCTCAGGCGTTGGGTCGAACGACTTACCGGCGACCTTCGAAAGGACCCCGGCGTCCTCCGCCCGCCCCCGGACGCGGAGCTGCTTTCCGAGCGTGTCGGAGGCGACCGCGACCATCTGTTTCAGGGTCGGGGCGTAGAGCGAGGTCTCCGTGAACGCCTCGAGGAGCGACCGCGTCTCGGCCATAGAGGCCATGAGCCGCTTCTCGCGGGCCTCGTAAAGGAGCTTGCGCGCCCGGAGCTTCGCCGCCGCCAGCCGCTGGACGCGCTCGCGGGCGACCTCGTTCTCGGTCGCGCGGGACGCCTGCGTTCGGACCTCGCCGACGCGGCGGTCGCGCTCGGATGCGATGCGCGACTCCTCGGCGACGCGGGCCTTCTCGATGGAATCGAGCTCGGCCTGGCCCCGCCGGCGGATCTCCTCCACCAGGCTCTCAAGGGTCATGGGGCGAGCTCTCGGGTCGGCCCTAGATGACCCCGAGCAGGAGGATGATCCCCAGCACGAATCCGATGATCCAGAGCGTCTCGGGAATGACGAAGAAGAACAGCACCTGACCGAACTTCTCCGGCTTCTCCGCGATGATCCCCATCCCCGCGGCTCCGATCCCGGATTGGGCCATCCCCGTTCCGATAAGACCGCCAGCGATAGCGATGCCGGCGGCGAGCGCCTCATACGCGGTTACCGTGTCGCTGACCATAGGGACCCGGGCGGGCCGAGCAAGGTCGGGTATATAACCGCCCTCCCCGGGGCGGCCGCTACCGATAGAAAACCGTCGCCGGCCCGAGACTATTCGTCGTCCGAATCGGAGGGCTCCGGGGGAGCTCCGCCCTTCGCTTCCCGCGGCCGGGGGGCGGGGGCGCGCACCAGGAGGATCGCGGCGACCCAGGAGAGCCAGCCGAACACGTAGGAGGTAGCGCACACGACGCAGAGGGCACCGATGACCGCGATCTGGACGTAAAAGAAGTAGAGCGAGAGCGCGACACCGACCGTCGTGAGACCGAAGACCGCGTAGACCCAACGCCGGTCCCGGGGCCGCGACTCCGAGATACCGGCGAAGAGGAGGATCAGGACGAACCCTCCGATCCCCCAGAGGTAGTCCGGGATCCCCAGCGTCGAGGTCTTGCCGCTCGTGTCGACGGTCGAGCAGGAAAAGTAGCTGTTGATCGAGCAGAGACTGCGCAGGGAGGCCTCGTAGAACTCGAGCCCGGCGAAGATCGCGACGATGAGGCCGATCCCGGCAAAGAGGTAGAGCAGGGACCGGGCGGTACGGGCGCGCACCTTCGCTCCTCACCCCTAGAGCAGCGCGAGGTCGTTCGCGACGTTCGTCCTGTCGGCCTGGGTCCACCCCGAGTAGTACGGCTGGCTCGCGAGGTTCGACGGGGTCGCCCCCGTGGACTTCGCCATGAACGCCATGGTCCACCAGGCCTGGCCGCTGATGATCGTCCACGCCTGGCCGCTCTCGGCGTTCACTTGATTGAGCACGGTCTGGGCCCCCGTGCCGGCCCACGGCTGGAGCTGGGCCGGGTCAATGAGGCTGCTCCCGCCGTGGACGTACTGGCCGTTGATGACCACGAACGGGATCGAGCTATCGGAGTACGCCGTCACGTAGGCCTGCTGGTAGCAGTTCGCCGTGGTCGGGAAGACGCCGTCCTGCCCCCCGGTGTACATGCTGACCTGGAAGCTGACCCACTGAGAGCTCAGGGTCGCGGCTCCGAGGACGAGTTCGGGGGTGTTGGGGTACGGCTCGCTGGGAGCGTTGCTCGAATAGGCGAGATACGTGCCCGTCAAGGAGCCGAACGAGCTCAGGGCCTTGTATAAGGCCCAACTGCTCGCGGAGCAGTACGGGCACCAGATCGCCCCGTAGAAGTAGAAGACGGGCTTCCCCCCGTCCTGCCAGGCCGAGACGCTCGCCGAGGTCCACCCCGCGCCCCCCGGTTGCGACTGGAGCGTGGAGGACGAAGGGAGGAACGGGCAGCCGAAGACGAGCGCGGCCCCGAGGTAGATCATCGAGGAGAGGACCAGGCCGATGACGACCCCGGTGATGAGGGTCGTCCGGAGGACTTTCGTCCAGCGGGGGCCGCTCACCCGCCAGAGACCGAACAGGAGGAGGAACGCCACGACCGCAAGGCCGAGCGCGAGCCACGGGAACGCCGGGAGGACCAGACCGACCGGCGAGGGGACCAGGTAAGCCAGGACGAACCAGATCCCGAGGATCGGCGTGAGGAGGAACCCCCATCGGGCGAGCGACCAACGCCGTTCGCGCTCCTCGGTGACCTTCTTCGTTTTCGAAGGGGTCATCGGCTCCTGCCGTTGCCGGCGGGAACGTTGCCGATGGTACAGGCCGCGGAGCGCATGTCCCGGCTCGCGCACCGAGGTGTCCGGGTGGAACCCGACCTTCGCGTCCTCCGCGATCCGGTCCCAGCCCCAGCCCTTCTCCCGGAGCTCCTCGACCCGGTCCCAGTCGACCACGAACCACGCAGCCGGGGGCCCTTTTTCCTCTTTTGCCTTCGCAGGGCCGAACGCTCCCGGGGCCGCGAACCGCCGCCGTCAGTGGATCTGAGCGAGGTCGGCGGTCACGGCCGCCTGGGTCGCGGTCGACCAGTGGTAGGTACCGGCGAAGTCGGCCACGGTCCCCCCGAGCGATCGAACGAGGAACGCCATCATCCACCACGCCGGGCCCTGGACCTGCTGCCACGGGGGCCCGGACTCCTCAACGACCGACGTGTAGACCGCGTGGGTCCCGTTGTTCGCCCCGTTGGCCCACAACGCGAGCGCGCTCGCGGTGAGGAGCGAGGAGCCCCCGTGAAGATACTGACCGTTGATGGCGAGGAATGGGATCGCCCCGCCGGCGTAAGCGTCTACGTACGCCTGCTGGTAGCAGTTCGCTGTTCCCGGGAAAGTGTTGACGGTGCCCGAGAGGTCCTCCGCGACCTCGAGCGCGATTAGGGAGGACGTGAACGGGAGCCCCGCGAGAACGACCTCGGGGATCCCGTCCTCGGCCGAGTACCCCATCGTCGGCGTGGGGGTCGGGCTCGTGAGGTCGAAGCTGACGAGCGCTTTCCAGATCGCCCAGCTGCTGGCCGAACAGTAGGGACACCAGGTCGCGCCGTAGTAGAATACGACCGGCCGACCGGCCTCCTGCCACGGCGACGCGGCGACCGAGGTCCATCCCGAGGGCTCGCTCGTCGCGCTCGCCGCCGAGGGGAGGTACGGGCAGCCGAAGAAGAGCACTCCACCGAGCGCGATCAGTCCCGACACCACCACGCCAAGGACCACGCCCAGGACGAACGTCGTCCGCAGCGCCTTCGACCAGCGCCGCCCGCTCGACCGCCACAGACCGAAGACGAGGAGAAAGGCGGCGACGGCGAGACCGAGCAGGAGGTAAGGGACCGCCGGCACGACCAACCCGACCGGCGAGGGGGCGAGGAAGGCGATCGCGAACCAGAGGCCGAACAGGGGGGTGAGGAGGTAGCCCCATCGCGCAAGACCCCAGCGCTTTGCCGGGGGCTCCCGCCCCCGTTTCGGAGATGGAGGAGCTTCGGACGGATGGCGTTCCGCCCGCGACCGCTCACGATGATAAAGGGCCCGCAGGGCGCGGCCCGGCTCATGCACCGAACTGTCGGGGTGGAAACCGACCTTCGAGTCGGAGGCGATACGATCCCAATCCCACCCGCGGGACCGGAGCTGTTCGACCCGGTCGAAGTCGACCATCCCGTCGGAATCGTCCGGCCGACCCTCTTGCCGTTTCGGTTCAGGAGAGTTGACCTCTCCTCAGGGAGTACCGGGTCCCGCGCCCACCTCCCGTCCCGCTTTTAGACGACGAAGGGTGCGGCGAAGCGATGCGGGTCACCTTCCTCGGGACCGCGGGTTCGTGGCCGACGAAGGAGCGCTCCGCGAGCGCGATCGCGCTCGACCTCGAGCGGGAGCTCCTCCTGCTCGATTGCGGCGAAGGCACCCAGCGACAATTGTTCCAGTCGAGCGCTTCGTTCATGCGCGTGCGCCGCATCTTCATCACGCACTTCCACGGCGACCACTTCCTCGGCCTCCCCGGGCTCATCCAGAGCATGAGCCTCAATCATCGGTCCGAGCCGCTCGACCTCTACGGCCCGCCCGACGCCGAGGAGATGATCGGTGTCGCGCTCCGCATGGGCTACTTTACGCTCCGCTTCCCCGTGACGGTCCACCCACTGGCCCCGGGCTCGACGGTCGAGTTCGACGGCTACTCGGTGCGCACCTCGCGCGCGGAGCACCCCGTCCCGGCGCTCGCCTACCGCATCGAGGAGGCGACCAAGCGGGGCCGGTTCGATGGCGCCCGCGCTCGCGCCCTCGGGATCCAGGGACGGGACTTCGCCCGCCTCGAGGAGGGCCATCCGGTTCACGTCGGCGCGACGACCGTCCGCCCGGAGGACGTGATGGGGCCGCCCCGCCCGGGCCGCTCGGTCGTCTACTCGGGCGATACCGCACCGAGCGAGGAGGTCCGCAAGCTCGCCCATCGTGCGACGCTCCTCATCCACGAATCGACGACCGGCCAGGAGCTCGAGTCGGAAGCGAACCAGTGGGGGCACTCCTCGGCCCGCCAGGCGGCGGAGCTCGCCCGCCACGCCGAGGTCGGGGCGCTCTACCTCACGCACTTCTCCGCCCGCTACAAGGAGCTCGAGCCGCTCCTCGGGGAGGCGCGTCTCGTCTATCCGGGGGCGGAGGTCGCGCGCGACCTC
>DAHVAA010000038.1 GCA_027314845.1 Thermoplasmata archaeon
CTTCCCGTGGAAGATGAACAGGGGGACCTCGACCCCATCGCACGAGATGTCCTCGACCTCGGTATCGAAGATCAGCGCGTCGACCGGACCGTAGCCGACGAAGTCCCGGAGCACGTAGTAGATGATCCGCTCCATGGACAGCGGGCCGAGCGTGATCCCGCGGCTCCGGAAGTACTCCTCGGCCTCTCCCCGTAGGTACGCCCGCTTGTCCGCCGTCGAGAGGTTGCCGATGTCGCTCCCGACGATGCGCGTGAGCGTGGTCTTGAGGTGCTCGACCAGCTGTTTCTCGTGCGCGGTGAGCTGCGGCTCGATGACCTCGTAGAGGTACTCTTTCGACCGGTCGTTGTAGGAGATCCGGGAGTACGAGTACGGGGGGTTCACCGCCCGGACCTCGAGCTCCTTCATGGCCGCCTCCGCGAGGGGCGGCATCGCGGTGATGAACGTGCCCGGGGCGTCGGTGGGAGCTTCCGGGGAGCCGCCCGGGGGCGGTGGGACGCCCTCCGCGGTCGGCGGGGGGGCTCGGGGGATCTTCACGCGGAAAGTGCTCGACGACATGCGGTCTAGACCCCTCCGATTCCGACGTTGAGCTGGACGCCCGCGTAGAACGCGGTGGCGAAGTTGACGTTGGTCAGCCGCAGGGTGAGGACCGTCGTGGCCCCGTTGGAACTCGAGCACGCGGTAGCGGGCACGGGGATCGTCGCCGTCGGTGAAGAAACGAGCGCGTTCGTCCAGTTATAGTAGGTGGTCGGATACGCGAGCCCGCTCAAGGAGTACGGGACCCCGCTCACGTTCATCATCGACCGCAGGTACTGCTGCCAGGCGCAGGGGTACTGGGTCCCGATCTCGTACGTCAGGTTGAGCAGCGTGGCCCCGTTCGCCCCGGCGAGCCCGTGAGAGCTGACCGGCTGGGCGAACCGGAGATGGCTGTACACCTGCTCGGCCCCCTGACCGATCACGGTCGACTGGTTCCCGTACAGCTCGAGGAAGCTCGTGGAGACGCTCGTGTTTCCGCTGGTGCTCGTCACGTTCAGCGGAGGCGGGAGCAGCATCAGTTGCTGCGGCCCGCCCTGGCTCTGGACCACCGCGTCATCCTCGAAGTAGAGCGTCTGGGCACTGTAGTAGCGGTTCGGAAGGACCATCTGGAGCACCCCGCTCGCGACGTGCTGGGTGTAGAAGATGCCGGTCGGGACCCCCTGCTTCGCCCCGCCGAAACTGAGCGTCAGGTTCTCGAAGATGCAGTACGCCGAGTTCGTCGGCTGACCCCAGTTCGCGGCCGTCGAGGTCGTGCTCTTCGTGTAGAATCCGTTCGGGCAGGTCGTCGGGAGGAATTGGAGCGTCCCCTCGGTCGGCTGGGCGAGCAACGGGACGCCGCCCGAGCTGATCGTGAACGAGGTCCCGAAGGTCGCGGGACCGTCGAGCGTGTATTGCAGGTCGACCCCCTGCTTCAGTTGGGCGAAGGAGGCCGCGGCTTGGCTGGTGAACTGGGACTCATTGTCGTTCATCCAGAGGGGGACGTACTGGGTGACGAAGATCCCGAACAACGCGAAGAAGACCAGCAGCGCGAGCAGAGTCCCCACGACCGCCACGACCCCCCGCCGGTTCCGACCGAGCCGGTGTGCCCGACGATATCGACGCCGTGCACTCGAGCGGCCAGTTCCCCCCATCAGATGGACCGGCACGGGACCCACGGCCCCGCGCACGCTGAATTAGGTCCGATTGGGGTATAAATATCTGCGCGGCCGAACGCTGCCCCCTCGCGGGCGGACGCCGAACCTTTAGGTTCCGGACGCGCTGTCGAACCGGTCCCGATGTCGCTGCGCGAGGTTCAGCTTACCCTGCCCAACCGGCCCGGGACGCTTGCCCGGGTGGCCCGAATCCTGGCCCGGGACCGGATCAACGTCGCGGCGATCAGCGTCGATTCCGCGGCCGGGAGGGGGCGGGTCCGCCTGGTCTTGAGCGACCCCGATCGGGCGACCGCGCTCCTAGCGAGCGCGGGGTACGATGTCGAGGTCCGCGAGATGATCGCGGTTCGGCTCGAGGACCGTGCGGGGAGCTTCCTCCGGGTCCTCGACATCCTCGAGCGGGCCAAGATCAATCTCCAGAGCGTCGCGATTCTCATCTCGCGGGAGGGGAACCAGCCGCTGGTGGCGTTCTCGGCGAACGACCTCGCCCGCGCGCGAAGGGTCCTCCGTAAGGAAGGGTTCGAGAGTCGTGGCGCAGAACGGATCGTCTCGAACGAGGAGCTGCTCGCCGCCGCTCCCTCCATTCCCTCCGAGTCCGTCGCGCTGCACCTCTGAGCCCCTGCGACCGTTCCGCACAAACGGTAAGAAGCGGTGGCCCTCCCGGGGTCGCGCGGTTGTGGTCTAGTGGTTAGGACGGTAGCTTCCCAAGCTACCTACTCGGGTTCGAATCCCGACAACCGCATCGCTCGATGAACGACCGGACCGGCGCGGGGCGCCGCGTCGCGGCGGCCCCCACCGTGCGCGTCGACTCGGTCGGTCGACCCCGTGCGGCCGGAGACGGCCCCCCCGCTCATCGGGGGGCGGTCGGCGTCGGTCACTCCAGCACCCGGAGCGAGATCCCGAGCCGTTCGGCGGCGCCCTGGAGAGCGCGGAGGTCTTCGTCCGTGAGTCGCGCGCGGACCATCGCCGAACGGAACGCCCGCGCGACCGGCAGTGGGACCAACTCCCGAAACAGCGTTTCCCAGGCCGTGCCCAACGTCCACACGGGGGCGCCCAGCGCGACCGCGAGGAGGTTCACTTCCGAGGTCGGTCGGTGCGGCTCGTTCGGGTCGACCCACCCCTTGCGTCGGCTCACGTAGCAGACACGTCGGCGGTCGACCTTCCCTTCGTCTTCGGGCCGGTACGTGGGCTCGGGTGGCACGGGACTCCGCTAGATGATTCCCACGTAGGGATATCCGTTCTCGCAGTGCCGTTCCGGCCCGATCGATCGACGGCGACGGGGGGCTAGGAGACGGACATCGTCCCGGACATGTACCCGAAAGTTCCCATCGGTGGGGTCGTGTACGGATTCGATCCCGTGCCACAGGGCGCGATGCAGAACCAGGTGAAGTTGCCCGGATTCACGAGGTCGACCGTGAACTCGACGACCGCCTGACCCGGGCTGTAGATCTCGATCCCCAGGTTGGGGACGGTGAACGTATGCGCGATGTTGGTGGAGGGCACGACGTGGAATAGTGTCCCGTTGAGCGACTCGAACCCGTTGGTCGTCCCGCTGACGACACACGGACACTGCGACCAGGCCATCGGGGAATCGTGGTCGTTGATCCGGAAAGTGACGAGGCCGGCCGGGACCGTGAAGTTCGCCGGGGTGTACTGGGGCCAGCCGTTGACCGGGTTGATGACGACGCTCAGGTTCTCGTAGTAGACGGTCGGACTCCCAGCGCCCGCGGGTCCCGGGGACGGGATCGTCACCATGAGGCCGACCGTCACCGAGAACGCGATCAGGATCCCCGCCGCGAAGTAGGCGAGGAAGAAGCGGTAGTCGAGCGGCGCGGTCCACGCGCGCGCGGGGACCGGCAACCCCTGCGCCACCCGGCGTGCTTGGCGGTGGGCCAGGGCCTCCGCGAGGCGGCGGTCGACGCTGAGGGCCCGCCCCGCACCCCCGATGACGAGGGCGGCGTAGATCACGAGGAAGAGCGGGTGCTCCCCCACGTCGGTTCCCCCAGGGAACGAGAAGGTGCTTCCGACCTGGGTCGCCAACAGGACCGCCGAAAAGACGCCGCCGACCATGCAGGCGATGCGCGTCGTGGCGCCGAGGAGGAAGGCGACCGCGAGGTACGCCGTGACGGTGGCGACGAGCCAGGAGAACACCGTCGCGTGCGCCGCCACGAAGTTCGCCAGCCCCGGACCCCCGACCGTCGTCGGGCCGTACGACTGGGCCGTGGCACCGAAGTCGGCGAACCAGGAGTTCGCGGGGGCGAGGATGTAGATCAGATTGAGCGCCCAGACCAGACCGACCCCGATCCGGAGGAGCTCGATCCCGAGGGCTCGGTGACGGGGGGAGACGAGCCAGGCCTCGACCGAAGGTGCCGCGTCCGGAGCGGATGCCACACCCCGACCGTTCCGGGGGGACGATTAACGTCAAGGTGAAGCCGGGTTGACCTCACCGGTTCGGGTCCTCAGGTCCCGGCTGCCTGACTCGAACAGGCGACCTGAGGATATCCACGGGGGCTGCCGGGGGCTCCGGCAGTCTCGCCTACAGTCCCCCGCTCTACCACTGAGCTAAGCCGGGACACGGGTCGGACCGGCGTGCGGACTATAAACTCTGCGACGGGGTCGGTCGGCACGCGGATGCGCTTCCTCGAGCATCGCCGACACGGACCGCGGGATGGGGGTCGGGACGCGCTAAGCCCGGCCGGGTGGGCGCTGGCCCGTCGCATCGGTCCGAGCTTGGGACCGTTCGATCGGGTCGTCGCATCCCCCAAGATCCGGGCCGTTGAGACCGCGACCGCGCTCGCCGGCCGTGTCGATGCGGAGCGGCACGAATTGGCCGGGCTCCCCGGCGAGGTCGAAGCACGGGTCGCCGAGGCGGACGTGCGGTCGTTCGACGGATATGTAGATCTGGCACGGAGCAGCACGGCCGTCGGCGAGTTCGCCCGGAGCCAGGCTGACCTCTGGAAGGAGGAGCTCGCTCGACTTCCCGAGGACGGCCATCTCCTCCTGGTCTCCCATGCCGGCGTGATCGAGCTCGGAGCCGCCGGGGCCATCCCGCGGGTTGCGCTCGGATGGGGACGCCCTCTCGCGCCGCTCGAAGGTGTGCGGCTCGGGTTGGAGCGCGGCCGCTGGGTCACGGCCGCGGTGCTTCGGGTGTCGCCCCCCGAGTGAAATCCTCTAGCCCAGGAGTTCCCGCAGGCGGCGGGCGACGGCGTCCGGCGGTCCGCTCGCGTCGAGCGGCCGGAGCAGACCACGCTGTCGATAGAAGTCGAGGAGCGGGGCCGTCTGCTCCCGGTAGACTTTGAGCCGGATCTCGACCGCCTCGGGTCGGTCGTCCGACCGCTGCATGAGTTCGCTCCCGTCGCGGTCGCACCGCTCTAAGGATCGCGGCGGCTGCGAGACCAGATTGTAGACCGCCTGGCAGCGCGGGCAGACCCGCCGCGAGGAGAGACGCCGGACGAGCTCTTCCGTCGCGACCTCGAACGAGACGACCCGGTCGAGGGGAAAGCGCTTCTCGAGCGTTTCGGCCTGCCTGGCGTTGCGCGGGAAACCATCCAAGATGAACCCGGCGTGGGCGTCCGGGGCGTCGAGCCGCTCTCCGAGGATCCCCAGGACGAGGTCGTCCGGCACCAGCCGACCCGCCCGCATGTAGCCGTCCGCCTCGCGGCTGAGAGGGGTTCCGGCGGCGACCGCGGCGCGCAACAGGTCCCCGGTCGAGAGATGCGGGAGCCCGAGCTCGCGGGCGAGGGTCGCGGCCTGGGTCCCCTTTCCAGCGCCCGGCGGACCGAGGAAGACGATCCGGCGCATGCGCGGCCCACCCGGGACCGAGTAATAGGGTTTCGTGAAACGCGAGGACGGGGACTATCCGCCCTCGACCCGGCTCCCGCGGAACGGCCGTCCGCGAACCGCCCGGTCGACGTTCGAGAGGTCCCGGCCGTTCACGATCGCTAGGGGGATCCCCGCGCGAGCGAGCATCTCCGCTCCGAGGCGGTCGAACAGGAAGTTCTGGCCGGCCTCGGTCGAGGTCCCGGCCATCACGAGCTCGCGGAACTGAGACCACCGAAGGCGATCGATCCGGTGGGCCTCCGGGTGCCGGTGCGGGTCGCGGTCATACACTCCGTCCACGTCGGTCGCGTTCACGAGCCGAGCCGCGCGCAGCCGCACCGCCAGCATCGCCGCCACCCCGTCCGTGGTGTGGCCCGGCTCGGTCCCTCCAAGGACCACGGGCGAGGCCCGATGGAGCTCGTGGACCGCCTCGGCGACGGTCGAGGGGGGCCGGGCGGGGCAGGGAGGCCCGATCCGACCGGCGAGCAGACGTGCATGCAACCGGGTCACCTCGATCCCGAGCTCGTCGAGCTCGACCTCGGTGAGCCCGAGCTCCCGACCGAGCCGGATGTACTGTCGAGCCGTTCGGCCGCCGCCGGTCGTGACGAGCAGCGGCATCGACCGGCCGAGCTTACGCAACAGGTCGGCGACCTTGGCCAGGTACGCGGCGTCGTCCTCCTCTCGGAAGAGGACCGAGCCCCCGAGGGAGAGCACGACCGGTGGGGGTGGGGGGCGCCTGCGGGCCGGCATCCCGGCGAGGGAGGCCCTCCGCGTCTTATGCGTGTCGGCGCCGTCCGGCGCATCATTCAAGAGGCGCGAACGCTCCCGGCCCACGTGGTCGACCCTCTCGATGCCGCGAAGTCGGCGGCCGCTCGCCATGCTGTCGGGCGCTGGGTGCGACCTGGTCTCAAGCTCGCGCTCGGCACGGGCTCGACCGCGGCCCATGCGGTGCGCGCACTCGCCGAGCGGTTCCCCGAGGGGGCGTTCGACTGCGTCGCGAGCTCGGAGTCGACCGCCTCCTTGGCCCGTTCGCTCGGGATCTCCGTCCGCCCGCTGGCGGGCGATGACCACTTCGACCTGATGCTCGACGGCGCCGACGAGGTCTCGCCCACCCTCGACCTCACGAAGGGGGCCGGCGGCGCCCTGTTCCGGGAGAAGCTCCTGGCCCGCCTCTCGCGCGAGCTCGTGATCCTGGTCGACCCCTCGAAGCTCGTAGGGACTCTCGGGGAGCGTCACCGGATCCCCGTCGAGGTCGTCCCCTTTGCCCGACCGGTGGTGGTACGGGAGGTCGAGCGGATCGGGTTCCGCTCCCACCTACGCTCGGTGGTCGGTGGCCGGCCCTACCTCTCCGACAACGGCAACGAGATCCTCGACCTTGCCCCGGCCTCCCCGCTCGCGGACCCTCGATCGACGGAGCGCGCCCTCCGGGAGATACCCGGGGTCGTGGAGACGGGCCTCTTCCTCGGTCTCGCGCACTGGGTCGTCATCGGCCGACCGGACGGCACGGTCGAGGACCGAGCACGCCCCCTGCCGTGATCAGGTCGGTCGCCCCGTAGGCGCCGGAGTTATCCGCCCGGGACGGTGCAGGGTCTCCGCGCCAAGCCGGAGGGGTCCATGCAAGGGAAGTTCATCCGCACCCGTGTCGACGACAACGTAGGATACATCGAGATCGGGAAGCCGAAGGCGAACACCTACGACCTCGATATGATGCGGGAGTTCGACCAGGCCGTGGAGGAGTTCCGGTTCGACGACTCGGCCCGGGTGATCGTGCTCTCGAGCGCCGTCCCGGGTTTCTTCAGCGCCGGCGCGGACATCGAGATGCTGAAGAAGAGCCAGCCGGACTTCAAGGCGATGTTCTGTCTCCACTGCCAGGAGACGCTCGACAAGTTCGCCAAGACCCCCAAGATCGTCATCGCCGCCATCAACGGTCACTGCGTCGGCGGCGGGCTCGAGATCGCCCTCTCCTGCGACCTCCGCATGATGGCGAAGGACTCGGGGCGGATCGGCCTCCCCGAAGTGACCCTCGGCGTGCTCCCGGGGACCGGCGGAACGCAGCGGCTCCCACGCCTGGTGGGGACGTCGCGCGCCCTCGACATGATGATCACGGGCAAGCTCCTCACCCCGGAGGAGGCGCTCGCGATCGGTCTCGTCAACTACGTCTACTCCAAGGAGACGTTCGCGAAGGACGTCCAGGCCTACGCGAGCACCCTTGCCCACGGCCCGGTGCGCGCGGTGAGCCTGATCAAGCGGTCGGTCATCGAGGGGATCGAGATGCCGCTGACCGCGGGCCTTGCGCTCGAGCGGGAGCTGCAGAACCGGCTGTTCGTCACCGACGACGCGAAGGAGGGTCTCACCGCGTTCGTCGAGAAGCGGAAGCCCACCTTTAAGGGTCATTAAGGCGTAGTGACCTCGGACGGCGAGCCATGGCGCCTGCTACCGATACCCCCAAGGTCCCTACCGCGGCCAAGAGCCTCAAGGAGGGCGGGACGGTCGAGCCCGTCCGCGAGATCCTCTGGGGGTCGGCGGCGGGCGTACGGAAGTACGAGACCGCGGAGGAGCTGCCCTCCGACATGCGCAAGCTGGTCGTCAAGCTGATGGTCGTCCAGGCCGACACCGAGTTCGCGTCGATCCAGCAGCACCGACCGTGGCTCGACAGCGCGCCGACGCT
The DNA here is from genome assembly GCA_027314845.1 of Thermoplasmata archaeon. The sequence continues at coordinate 8,170 of DAHVAA010000038.1, forward strand.
CGAAGACCGCTGGATCGAGTCCCGGATCGTCGCCGACGAGGCGCGGCACGGGCTCCAGGCGTGCCGGATCCTCCGGGACTTCGGCGAGGAGGGGCAGCGTTTCATCGACGAGCTCCTCACGAAGAAGGAAGGCGAGCACAAGCTCGACGCGTTCAACATGAAGTTCGACCGCTGGAGCGATGTGGGCGCCTTCACCTGCTTTGTCGATCGCGTGGGGGTTTACCAGCTGCGCGCGTTCCAGGAATGTTCCTACGGTCCGCTCGCTCGCGCGATGCCGCTCATGTTGAGCGAGGAGCAGCTCCACCTCAACTTCGGCCTCTCGGTGCTGCGCCGGATGGTCCAGGACGGACCGAAGTACGCCGGGTCGAAGGAAGAGGCCGAGGCCGCGGCCCGCAAATGGTACCCGCGCGCGCTCGACATGTTCGGCCACTCCAACTCCGACACGAGCCGACGCGCGATTGAGTACGGATTGAAGCGCTGGACGAACGAGGAGGCCCGGGCCCGGTACATCTCCGAGGTCGAGGGCCTCATGCGGCAGATCGGGCTCGAGCTCCCGCCGGTCGATTTCGACCGCCGGGTCCTCTAGCGTGCGACCCCCGTCGACCGGGCCCCGGACCGCGGGAGCTCAACCGACCTTGCGGGCGCCCGGCCCGGGGCGTACCGTGACCGTGCGGACGACGCCGGGTAACCGGGCGAGGCGGGATCGGACCCGGGCGAGGTCCGGGCGGAGCAGGAAGACGTGGACATGGGCTCCGGCATCGTGTGTGTAGGCGGCCACCGACCGACCGGCGGCGCGGTTGAGCGAGCGGACCTCGCCCAGCACCGCGCGCGAGGTCGTGGTGAGGTAGTTTAGCGGGGGGACGGTCGTCTCGCAGACCTCGCGGAAGCTGTCGCACTCCTCCATCACGACCGGAAAGAGCGCCTCGGCGTCCCGGTCTCGGATCGCCCGCCGGATCGCGCGAAGGCGGTCGGGGATCTCGGCGAGGCGCCGCTCGTAGGCCGAGCTCGTCCGGACCGTGAGCTGCATCGCGTCCGCGGACCGTACGGCTTTCACCGGTGCGCCCTCCACCAGGAGGACCAGGTCGACCAGGTCGGGCCAGTGCCCGGGTCCAAAGAGCGGGCGCGCGTAGCAGTCCCGACCGTCCGACCTCTCGCCGGCGCGCCACTCGACGAACCCGCCGAAGACGGAGCGCGCGGCGCTCCCGGAACCGAACCGGGCGAGCTGGGAGAGCGCTCGGGGGGAGAGACGGAGTCCGGCGGCGGCCGAAGCGGCGCCGGCGAGCGCCGCGAAGCCGCTCGCGCTCGAGGCGAGCCCGCTCGCGGTCGGGAAGTTGTTCGACGACCGGACCTGCGCGGGGACGTCCCGGCCCGCGAGCGATCGGACCCGGTCGAGGAACCGGACCACGGCCTCTCTCGGGCCCCCGCTCGCGACCTCTCCGTTGAGGACCACTTCGTCCCTTCGTAGGGTCGGGTCGAACCGTACGGTCGTCCGCGAGCGCAGCCGCTCGAGGGTGACGGAAAGCGAGGAGTTGAACGGGAGGGCCCGCTCGCGGTCGCGCACTCCCCAGTACTTCACGAGGGCGATGTTCGGGGGCGCCTCGAAGGTCGCCCCTCGCTCGCTCGCCCGCGTCATCCTGGCGCGGGCGGACGGGGTCGCGCAGTACTTATCCGCGTTGGCCGCTCCCGCCGCGCATGCCGCGCCGGGAGGTCCTGCCCGAGCCTCGCCCGACCCGGCCGCTCCCCGACCTCCTTCACGCGGCCCGTCGTGGCGGATTCCACGCCGAAGTGGGCTTTCGCATCGATGCGGCGCGCAGCGGGCAGGGGGTCTGCACGGTCACGGGCACGGTGGAGCGGCGCCACCTCAACATCAACGAGGTCGTCCATGGCGGGGTCTACGCCACGATCCTCGACACGGCCATGGGCGGGGCCGTCGTCAGCCTGCTCGGCGAGGGCGAAACGACCGCGACCACCTCCCTCTATGTGGAGTTCCTCCGGGCGGCGCGTCGCGGAGACACCCTCACCGCGCGCGGCGAGGTGCTCCGCCGAGGTCGACACATCGCCTTCGCCGAGGGGAACCTCTTCGATGCGGAAGGTCGGCGGCTGAGCCAGGCCCGCGGGACCTGGTACATTTGGTCGGACGACGGCGCGCATCCCCGTCCCACCGCCCCACCGAGGGCTAGGCGCCGGTGAGCCTCGCCCGCAGTCGCTCGAGGAGCTCGAGCGACTCGAGGCCTTTCTCCCGCCCGCGAGCTCCCTCGGGATACGAGTGGGACGGGAAGAGCTCGCGCGTCGCCTTGGGGAATGCGAGGCCGATGAGGGGAATCGTTCGCTCCAGGAGCATCGAAAGGTCGCCCGACCCACGGAACACCTCCGCGAGCTGGGACAGGTTCTGCTCGAACCACGGGACGAGCAAAGGACGGCCCACAGGGTTCGCGGCGACGTGGGCGAGGATCGGCACAACGTGGCCCGGACCGACGCCACCCGCCCGCA
>DAHVAA010000039.1 GCA_027314845.1 Thermoplasmata archaeon
CAGGGAAACTCCTCATCCCGTCACTCAGGGCTTGCTCCCGGGGAGTCGGCCGTTTCATCAGATCCGGATGGAGCCTCCGATGCGACATCTTCACCGTCCCATCAGGCTGTGTCGTTTCTGCTCCGGAGCTCGGACTCTCGCCCGTCGGGCTCCCACCCGACCCCGTGTTTCCCGGAGAGGGGACTTTCCTCAGCGGCCGGCCGTTGCCGGCTCGGTCCACCGTCAGCTGCCCTCCGCCTCCTGGCTCGGGGACTAAGGACGAGGAGGCCAAAAGGACTCGGAACGACCGACGAGGGCCGCGGCGCGGGTCCAGATAGGGGCCACGGGGGTTGCCGGTGGCTGCTCCGCGGCCATGGAAGCTATCGGCACTGGCCCGGGCGACCCCCCGGTAGTCAAGGTCACTCCCGTTCCGAGCAGTAGGGGAGGGCGCGGGGTCTGCGAGAAGTCGAAGAAGCAGGAAAGGTTCGTCGCCCCCGCTACCCGGGAGTTGAGGAAGGGGAGGTTCCAGTTCGCGTCGATGAAGTGGAGGACCGAGGCCGGGTCGAGGGTTACCGAGCAGACCTTTCCCGCCGGTGTATACGGAGAGAGGACCAGGAACGGCACCCGAAAGCCGTCGAGGCCGGTCGTGGTCATGGGCGGGGGCACCGGGTCCCAGAATCCCCCGTTCTCATCGAAGAAGATCAGGACCGCCGACGAGGAGGCGAGCGGACTCGAGAAAACGGCGTTCACGACCGCCACGGTCCAGGACTCTCCCAGCGTCACGTTCTCGGGAGGGTGCTCGCTGTACGACTGACTGTTCGAGGGGTCGAAGAACACGACCGCCGGTGGGATCCCGCTCGCGAGCTGGCCCGCGAGGTCCGACGCCGCAGCGATCCGACCCGCGCTGCACGGGTCGGTCATGATCCCCGGGAACCACTGGGGGGCGACCGGGAGCGGCAGCCCTTCCTGGTCGTAGTACCAGGTAAGGTTCGCCCTCGTAAGCTGCTCGAGCACGGTCGGCTGGACCGTCACGCTCGAGGGCGGCGTGGTGTCCGCGTTCCATCCGCTCAGGTTCGCGGCCGAGATGTCGAAGACCCGGTTGGGATAGGTCGGGCCAAGGTCTCCGCTGAAGAAGTGGTCGCCGAGCGCGTAGTAGTGGGCGTAGTCGAAGTACGCCGGGAGCTGACTGGCCGTGTAATAGCCGACCGCGGCGCTCGGGTCTCCGACTCCCGCGGCGTCCGCAGTGGCGACGAACAGGTCGTTCTTGCCGTGGTCGTAGTCCGTCAGCTCTGAGGCGGCGTCATGGGGGAGGTCCGGCGTGGAAGTGCCGTTCAGGGGGTAGGGAGAAACGGTCGCGGTACCGTTGAAGGTGAGGGGGAAGGTGCCGTTCGGGGGATTCCCCGTGACCCCCGGGATGGACCCGAAGTAATTCTCGAAAGCGTGGTTCTCCTTGACGATCACGAAGAGATGCTGGATCGGAGAGGAGGTTGCCGGCGTCGCTTCCCAGGTCCGGTTGCAACCTGCCGGGGTCGGTGCGCTGTGTGGGACAATCAGCACGACGGTCACCGAGGCGAGCGCGACCGCGGCGACCACCGCTACCGCGATGAGACGACCGAGGGGTCGGGGCCGGGGACCGGGAGCGCCCATCTCTCTGACTCGGCCGGACACCGCTCGGAGGCCGGTGTGTCGGCGTGCCCGACCCATTCTTGGAGGCGCGGATAAGTCCACCGAGTCCGAGGCAAAGACCGAAATCCTCCTCGCGTGTCGCCGGACGCGTGCCGACCCCTCCTGCCACCCAGCCATCGACCACCCCCGGCGCGACGCTGGCGAGCGGAAAGGGGCCGACGGCGCCGGCGCTCGTGCCGTGCCTCCTTCTGAAAGGCGGGCAGGTCTATCGACCCGGACCCGAGGGGCCGACGGTGGCGCGAGCGGCATCCGGCTCCCCGTACGACCCGTTCGACGTGGTGGACCGCCTCACCCCGGATTATTCGTTGGTCTACGTGGTCGACCTCGACGGGATCGAGAAAGGCGACCCTCAGCTCGACTACCTTCAGGAGATCGCGAGGGACGTTACCCTCTGGGTGGACGCGGGGGTCCGAACGGCCGACCAGGCGATCGACGTCCTGGTCTCGGGCGCCCGCCGGGTCGTCCTGTCGAGCGCCTACCTGCGCGGCCCGAAACAGCTGGCGCGTGCCTGGCGGTTAACGCCCGAGATCGTATTCGAGATCGAGCTGGAAGGAACCCGGATCTCGCCCGCCCACGGGGAGTGGGGGACGGAGGACCCGGTCGCGCTGGCGCGTATTGTCCGCGGCGTCGGACCGGATCATCTCGTCCTCTCGCCCCGCGAGAACGAACCGGATTGGTCGCTCATCCGCACGGTCGCGGGCGAAGGACCGACGTGGGTCGATGGGTCGTTCGCGCTTCCTTCCGCGGACCGATTGCGGGATACCGGGGCCCGCGGGGGGATCTTCCACTTGGACCAGCTCTTTGACCACTGGGAGGACGGAACCTCGAGCGATCCCCTGTGACCGAACTGCGTTTCGCGCCGCCGAGCGCGATGATGAAGACTAGAACCAGCTGACACATGATGAATGATGGGCGAGCTGAGCGCTCGGCGGTGGCCCGCCCCGGCCGCCTCGACGGATGTGAGACGACGAATGAGGTCGATGCGGTCGAGGTTTTCACGCGACGCACCGCCACCAAACCGGTCCGGGTTCGTTCCTTAACCTCGCAGAAGCTGTTCGAAGCCTCGCGGATTCCCCTCGCGACTGAAGGGCTCTCCCCGATCCCTCCCAAGGGCTCACGATCAAGGCCGTACTCGGCCCCCTGTGCGCGGTCATTGGCGCTAGAAGGATCTGGCACCATTCAGAGAGAGGGCGAATCGGTCCCCGTGCCCAGGTAACATTTTTAGTACGACGTCTCGAATTGGAACATAGATGCGGCTCGAATATGCGGCGGACATAGCCTTCACGACATACCGGAAATCGCGCGTCAATGCCTTCGTCAGCGGACTTGTAGGGCGGCCGGCCATTGACTCGGCCATGCTGAGTCACGGCGTCCACGGGATCAAGGATCAGATTCTCTATACGATCGTCAGGACGTTGCGGCCCGAATCGGTAGTGGAAACGGGCACGTGGGTCGGTTGGAGCTCGAGAGCGATATTGGCCGCCATGTGGGAGAACGGCCGCGGTCATCTCGTCTCTATCGACCTACCCACCATCGGGTCGGGGAGGATCACCCAGGATGGGAGGTGGGACGATACCCATGTACAGAATTCGGGAGAAACGGGAAGGGAGGTACCTGAGTACCTCCGGGGTCGTTGGACGCTGGAGCTGGGACCCTCTTCGGCCCTGCTCCCGAAGGCAGTTTCCGGCGGTCCGATCGACATGTTCTTCCACGATTCCGATCACACTCGGGAGAACATGCGGTGGGAGTTCGAGACTGCGTGGCCCGCCCTCAAGCCCGGCGGCCTACTCTATTCCGACGATGTCAATTTGAACGACTCGTTCGACGCATTCGCGCGCTCCACATCGAGGAGACCGATGACATTCAAAGTCGAGCGAAAGGGGGGCCGAACCGGCGGCATCCAGAAGTAGGCGCATCTCGGACCGATTTTCAAGGCCAGTCGCTCACCTGAGGGCTAGCCCACCGCAGATGCTGGGGCCCGCGTATCGAGGTCGTGGATGTGGTCGAACCTTCTACGGCCTGCCGTAATCGGACACAGCCCACGGCTCTCCGGGCGAAGTCGCGCGCGGTGAGCCAACTCCCTTCGCGGACGGGGAGCGGGGAAAGAAGAGCCGTCCGGGCTGAAGCTCCCCCGACCGGGAGTCGAGGTCCGCTCACGGTAGGTCCGCGAATCCGCCCTCTGTAGCGGCGATTCGTGGCGATCTGAGCGCACGGGAGGCCGATGCGGGGCGGACTAACTTCCCGCCCCGCGGTGGGTCTACCGGCGACTCGTCCTCGGGCCCAGCGGGATCACCGGGGTAGCTCTTCAGAGCGATCGGCTTTGTGGGGGCAGCCCGGGGCCACTCGGCGAAGCGCCCTGGACCCCGTGCGGCGAGGTGGTCGATGGACGGGACCGTCGGGCCTGTTCGCCGGGCGCCGCCACCGGGGCCGGAACGGTCCGACCGGATTCCGCCCGGTCGATGATCCCGAGGGAGTACGCGAGATGCTCCGGGCCGTCGAAGACCATCGGCTTTGTGTTGCTCGGCTTTGCTCCGAGGAGGAACCACGCGAACAGGAAGACGATCAGAGAACCGAGGAGCGTCGCGACCAGCCCGAATCCGATCACGGCCGGCCCTCCGAGCCAGCCGAGCACGTTCGCGATGTTCACGACCTCAACGGTGACGTGGAGCACCGTCAGCGCACCCAGGAGCGAGAGGAACAGCACCTTTCGCTCGCGCAGGAAGACTAGGTAGGCGAGGCTGTCCTCGAGCTTGTGGCTCCACCAGACCCGGAACAGCACCCCAAGGAGCGCGAGCCAGAGCGCGATCGGGATCAGGTAGAAGAGGGCGATCGCCTCGGGTTCGTTCATCTCCCGAGTTTCTGCTTTCCACTGGGATTTAAACTCTCGTCTTTCGTCGCCGGGCAGGAGTTCGCACGCTTCGGCGCCAGCTCGGCAGCGGACGCGCGCGTCACCCACGCTTCCCACGAGGCGCTGCCGACCTCACGGCCGGGCTGCGTCGACGGCCACGGCTCCCGCTCTTTCCCGAGAGGGGGCGAGGCTCGGCGAAGGCTTTTTGGGAGATGCACGGGTCGCGGGCTCGCGCGAGCGACCATGGGAGAGAGCGAGCAGGTGGCCGTCACCCTGCCGGACGGGCAACGGCTCATGGTCCCGCGCGGCACGTCTGCCGACGAGGCGCTACGGGCCTGGAACCCGGAGAAGGCGACCACGTTCCTCGCGGCCCTGGTAGACGGTCGACCGGTCGACCTCGCCACAGCGCTCGAGCGGGATGCCAGCCTCGCTCCGCTCACTTTCGCTGACCGGGCCGGGCGCGATATTCTCGAACACTCGTCGGCCCACCTGGTCGCGAAAGCGCTCGTCGAGACGGTACCCTCCGCTCGGCCGACGGTCGGCCCGCCGACGGACGAGGGATTCTACTACGACTTCGATGTCCGCCCGCTCACGCCCGCGGACCTCGATTCGATACGAGCTGGGATGGACCGGGCGATCCACGCCAGGGAGCCGTTCCACCGACGGGAGCTTTCCAAGGAGGAAGCGCGCGCGCTCTTCGCCGCGAATCCGTACAAGCTGAAGTACATCTCCGAGGTGCCGGAGGGTGAACCGGTCTCGGTCTACGACACGGGCACGTTCTCGGACCTGTGCCGGGGTCCGCACGTGCCGAACACGGGGTGGCTCGCGGGGGTGCATCTGCTCGGCTTTTCCGCGATCACTCCCGCAGCCGCGGGAGCGGCGCCGCTCCAGCGGGTGCGGGGGATCGGCTTCCCGTCTCGGGGCGAGCTCGATGCCTACCTCAAATTGCGCGCCGAGGCCGAGGCGCGCGACCACCGCACCATCGGCTCCCGCCAGGAGCTCTTCCTCTTCGTGGACGAAGCGCCCGGCTTCCCGATCTGGCTCCCGAAAGGGATGGTGATGGTCCGAGAGCTCGAGAAGTTCGTGACCGAGCATCTGAAGGAGGCGGGGTATTCCGAGGTCCGGACGCCGCTCCTGTTCGCGCAATCGATCTACGAGACGAGCGGCCACTGGGAACACTACCGGGAGAACATGTTCCTCTCGACGGTCGACGATCGGGTCTTCGGTTGGAAGCCGATGAACTGTCCGGGCTCCATGTTGGTCTTCGGGTCGAGGCCGCGCAGTTACCGCGAGCTCCCGCTGCGGCTGGCGGAGTTCGCTCCGCTCCACCGCCTCGAAGCGAGCGGCACCCTGCACGGCCTCACGCGAGTGCGAGAGCTCGTGCAGGACGACGCCCACATCTTCTGCACGGAGGAGCAGGTCGAGGGGGAGATCCGGGTCCTGCTCGAGTGGATCCGTCAGGCGTTCTCGACGTTCCGACTGACCTGGTCGTACGAGCTCTCCACGCGCCCGGAAAAGTTCCTCGGGGAGGCGGCCCAATGGGACCGGGCGGAGGCGACCCTCGAGAAGCTCTTGAAAGAGTCGACGGTCGACTACCGGGTCTCCCCGGGAGAGGGCGCCTTCTACGGTCCGAAGATCGACATCCATGTCCGGGACTCCCTCGGTCGACCCTGGCAGACCGGTACGATCCAGCTCGATTACCAGATCCCCCAGCGGTTCCACCTAGAGTACCAGGGTCCGGACGGGCAGCTCCACTCCCCGGTCGTGGTCCACCGCACGATCTTCGGCACGTGGGAGCGGTTCCTCGGAGTGCTGATCGAACACTGCGCCGGCCGATTCCCTCCGTGGCTGGCTCCGGTCCAGGTCCGGATCCTCCCCGTGACCGAGCATCAAGCGGCCGGCGCGGAGGGCCTGGCGGAGGAACTCCGGGCGATAGACGTTCGCGTCGAACTCGCCGGCACCGAGGAGTCGCTCGGAAAGCGCATCCGGACCGCCGAGCTCGACCGTCTCCCGTATGTCATCGTGGTCGGGGAGCGGGAGATCGCTGACGGAACCGTCGCGTTACGGGTCCGCGGGCAGAAGGGGAACCGGTCGATGTCGCGGCCGGAGTTCACCCAATACGTCCGCGACCGGATCCGGCGTCGCGAGTTCGACCCCTAAGGCCGGGAGCGCCGGGCGCGCCGTGCTTCGATGCGGGCGTCCAGATAGTGCTTTTCGAGCGTGGAAGAGTCGACCTGATGCTCGCCCCGCAGATGCTCTCGCATCCGGACGAGCTCGATAGGTCGTCCGCAGAAGGCGCAGAGCACCCGTTGCCGGCGCGTTCCGGAATCTTGCGCCGAGCCCCCCTGCATGCGGGCGATTGCAGCGTGGGGGACTATAGAAGCGCTGGTGCATCCGCGGCGCCGGATGGGTCCGGCCCCCGGGCAAAGTTTAATTAGGGTCCTTCTTGAGCGCCGTTAATCTCGAGGGTTTGACGATGGGACTCAGCACCGGACAGATCGAACTTCTGGTCTTCCTCGCCGGCGCGATCGGCCTTGTGTATGCCGCGGTGCAGACGGCGCTCGTGCTCCGGGAGGACGCGGGCGACGAGCGGATGCAGGAGATCGCGGGCGCGATCCGGGAAGGGGCGGTCGCCTTCCTGCGCCGCGAGTACACCTTCGTGTTCGTCGTCGCGATCGTCCTTTCGGTCGTCATCGCCCTCGCCTTTGGGGTGACGGGCGATGGCTGGAAGCTCTCGGTCGGGTTCCTGTTTGGGGTCGCGGGCAGCGCCCTCGCCGGCGCGGTCGGGATGCTCGTCAGCATTCGCGCGAACGTTCGCACGGCGGGCCACGCGCGCCGGGGCAACCTCCCCGCCACGATGAGCTTCGCCTTCCGCGGGGGCAGCGTCACCGGAATGTCGGTCGCGAGCCTTGCGCTTCTCGAGCTCGTCGGTTTCTACTGGGCCTTCAACGGTGACGTCCTCAGCATGGTCGGTGTCCTCTTCGGCGCCTCCCTGATGAGCCTGTTCGCGCGCGTCGGGGGCGGGATCTACACGAAAGGGGCCGACGTCGGAACCGACCTGGTCGGCAAGGTCGAGGCGGGCATCCCCGAGGACGACCCCCGTAACCCTGGAGTCATCGCGGACAACGTCGGCGATAACGTCGGAGACTGCGCCGGTATGGCGGCCGACCTGTTCGAGACGTACGTCGTGACCGCCCTCTCGGCGATGCTCCTCGCCTACCTCATCGGCAACGTGGTGGGAGCGACCCCGCTCCTGTCGCTGTTCCCGAACGCGATCGTGTTCCCGCTGCTCGTTTGTGCGTGGGCGATCGTGGCGACGATCGTGGGGACCTTCTTCGTCCGGATGCGCGCGGGCGGGTCGATCATGGGTGCCCTGTACCAGGGCCTCGGAGCGACGACCGCGGTCGGACTGGTCGGCCTCTACGTCCTCGACTACTACTTCATGAACGCCAACCTCGGCATCTTCGTCGCGACCGCGGTCGGCCTCATCGTCATGATCCTCATCGTCATCTCGACCGACTACTACACCGGCACGAAGTACCGGCCCGTCCAGAAGATCGCCGAAGCCGCTCAGGCGGGTGCGGGCCCGACCGTCATCAGCGGCCTCGCGGTCGGATTGGAGTCGGCGTGGATCCCGGGACTTGTGATCGTTTCCGGTACTCTCATCGCCTACGCCTCCGCGGGGTGGTACAACGGCTTCTCGATGAACCCCGACCCGTACCTCGGGCTCTACGGCATCGGCCTCGCCGCTGCGAGCATGCTCTCGGTGACGGGAATGATCATCTCGATCGACGCCTTCGGCCCGATCACGGACAACGCCGGCGGCATCGCCGAGATGGCGAAGCTTCCCGACCAGGCCCGGGCGATCACCGACCCGCTGGACGCGGTCGGCAACACCACCAAGGCGATCACGAAGGGATACGCCATCGGCTCCGCCGTCCTCGCGGCCCTGGCGCTGTTCGCCGCGTACACCTTCGCGGCCGCGAGTCAGTGGGGCCAGCCGTGGGACGCCTTCACCAGCCTCCTGACCTTGAGCCGTCCGCTGGTCGTCGCGGGTCTGGTCGTCGGGGCGGTCCTGCCGTTCTTCTTCACCTCCTACCTGATGCGTGCCGTAGGGATCGCCGCGGAGAAGATGGTCTTCGAGATCCGCCGGCAGTTCCACGAGATTCCCGGCATTCTTGAGGGCAAGGCGAAGCCCGACTACGGAAAGTGCGTGGACATCGTCACGCTCACCGCGCTCCAGCAGCTCGCCGTCCCCGCGATCATCGCGGTGGCGACCCCGCTCGCGGTCGGCTTCCTCCTCGGGCCGGTCGCGCTCGCCGGGCTCCTGCTCGGGACGATCGTCTCGGGGTTCCCACTTGCGCTCATGATGACCACGGGCGGTGCGGCCTGGGACAACGGCACGAAGTACATCGAGAGCGGCCACTACGGCGGCAAGCGCTCGGAGGCCCACAAGGCGGCGGTCGTCGGCGACACGGTCGGCGACGCTACGAAGGACACCGCCGGCCCGGCGATCAACCCGCTCATCAAGGTCGTCAACACGATCTCGATCCTGTTCATCGCGCTCATTGTGGCGCACTCGGTCATTCCGATCTGAGGCGACGCGGGGGCCGTTCCCGGCCCCGGAGGTCCGAGCGGCGAACCGGGCGGGTCTGCTCTCCGCGACGTTGATAAGGGGCGCCGCGATGGGATAGGTGAGGTGCCCAGGATGTGCGACACCTGCGGGTGCAAGTCGAAGAAGAAGCCGTGAGGGAGCGCTCGGCGCTACGAGCGCCATCCCCTTACCACCGGTAACTGTTTCGATACCCCATTTCGGGTTCTGAACCTCTTCCCCGAGAGACGGCAGGGTTTTGTCCGTCGTCCCTTCTGGGTCGTCTCGTGTTCGACCTCACGGGCCATGTCGTCCTCGTGACCGGCGCCTCCCGCGGGATCGGCCGCGCCGTCGCGCTCGAGCTCGGTCGCGGCGGGGCGGACGTGGTGGTCCACTATCGCCACCGGGCCGAGGAGGCTCGAGCGGTCGTTCGGGAACTCGAGCGCGCCGGAGCTTCCGCGCAGATCGTCGCGGGGGACGTCGCCGAGCCGGGCCAGGTCCGTGACCTGGTCCGCACGGCGGGGGAGTGGAAGGGCCGGCTCGATGGCGTCGTGACCTGCGCGGGGATCTATCGTGGGCCGTCGGTCGAGGAGGTCGGCGACGCGGACTGGTCGGAGATGATCGCGACCGACCTTGAAGGCACGTTCCGGACCGTACAAGCCGCCTTGCCGCACCTCCGCCGGTCCGAGCGACCCGCCGTGGTCACGGTCTCCTCGGTGCTCGGCGCGCACCCGGCCGTGGGCGGGGTCCCGTATCAGACGGCCAAAGGGGGGATCGAACAGATGACGCGGGCGCTGGCGATCGAACTGGCGCCCCACGTGCGGGTCAACTCGGACGCGCCGGGATGCATCCGGACCGACCTCAACCGGGGCGGTCACGAGGATCCCGTCTTTCACGAACAGGTCGCCCGGGCGACCGCCCTTCAGCGTTGGGGCGAACCGGAGGACGTCGCACCCTCGGTCCGCTACCTGCTGAGCCGCGAGGCGGACTGGGTGACCGGGGTCGTACTCGGGGTCGATGGAGGGATCGCGCTGCGGTGACCGCGAGCGAAGCGCCCCGACGAAGGGTGGTCCTGGTGACCGGAGCCTCTCGTGGTATCGGTCGCGCGGTCGCGCTCGCCTTCGCTCGCGAGGGGTCCGACATCGCCTTCAGCTACCGTCGGGAAAGCGCGGCTGCCCGCGCGACCGCGGCGGAGCTCGAACGCCTCGGGGCCCGAGTCTACCACCGAGCCTGCGACGCAGGAGATCCCGAGGACTCACGCCGGTTCGTTGAGGAGTCCGTCGCGAAGCTCGGAGGTCTCGACGTCGTCGTTCCCAATGCGGGGGTCGCGCCCGACACGGGATTCGAGCATGTCGCGCCGCAGGTCTGGACAGAGCTCCTCTCGGTCCTCCTCGTCGGGCCGTACGCCACGGTCGACGCGGCCGCGCCGCATCTGCGCGCCTCGCGCGGCTCGGTCGTACTGGTCGCGTCGATCGCCGGTTTGGCCGCGTATCCGGACGAGCTTCCCTACGCGGCGGCGAAGGCG